>NZ_CAWPHH010000011.1:0-141644 GCF_963887965.1 Photorhabdus sp. RW14-46
AATCTGGTATCTTTCTGTTTCGGTCAGTTGTGTATAGGCCATAGTGCATTTTCCTTTGGCGAGAAAGATGCCTACTATAGCAACTGACCGCCCTTCTGAAAAATTGCACTTATTAGTCGAATCCGCCCACTATTTAAATTTCTGGTTTTAATCGTACAAAGTTTTAACCGCTTTTTAAAGCCCAATGGTCTTTTTCGTTTCCTGAATAATATTTAATTTAACCGTTTTCATTAAACTGACCCTTAGTTTTTCCTTCTTATATTTTTAGATTTAAAACTAAAGAGGGTAACAGGTATGCTAATGACTTTAAAACACCCCTCATTCCTTTAATCATTTTTAATGTAATTAAATAAACTTTTTTATTCCTTTTTTCGCAGCTAATCGGGTTAACCCTGTTAAATGCTTTGACTTCTGTTATTAGATTAATGCTGTCTATACCCGTTATCTTTCAAATGGCACTAAAAGCGATCATCCACATTATTTAACCTAAGAGAATAGGACCACGAGCTATAAAATTATTTTACTGCTCGATTATAAACAAGAGCGAAAATCAATACACACGTCAGATTTTCACACTTAATTAAACCAATTACATGAACAGCGAATTTTTTCACATTCCATATTGTAATTCTTCATTAAAAACATAATTACTCATTGCGTCGTAAAAGTGATAACCTTACATCGAAGTTTTTACAGTTTTACAGTTTTACAGTTTTACAGTTTTACAGTTTTACAGTTTTACAGTTTTACAGTTTTACAGTTTTACAGTTTTACAGTTTTACAGTTTTACAGTTTTACAGTTTTACAGTTTTACAGTTTTACAGTTTTACAGTTTTACAGTTTTACAGTTTAATCATGATAGGTGAAATTATGAAAGATAAAATTATGAGTTTCTCTGTAAATAAAGATCTGGATGTTCATTCAAAAAGCTTTGACGCCTTCATTTCATACATGGAAAACAGCAACGACTTTTGGATCATAAAAGACAACGAATCTCGATTCGTCTATGCGAATGATATTATGCTTTATTACAGCGGCCTCCCTAAGGGTTTTAACATAGAAGGCAAGCTTGATAGTGAATGTCCAGCACCGTGGGCTGAGTTTGAAGATGTTATACAAGCTAATGATAAAAACGTAATGACGAGTCAAAAAACCATTCCGGTACTAAACACTTTCACTTATGGCGGAAGACAAAAAATAATCCAGCCATTCATGGTCGATATTACACCGCTAATGAAGGATGGGAAATGCATTGGCATTGTTGGACACGGCAAAAAACTTGAAATTTATTCCATGTATCATTTTGAAAACAACACTCACCCTGATTCATTAACTTTTGGCAAACCAACCGAGACTTTTACAGATAGAGAGTTCGATATAGTATTTTTTGCTTTGCAATCATTAAGCGCTAAAGATATTGCCAGAAAATTAAGTATTACCTATAGAACGGTACAAAGCAGGCTACATATCATTTATCAAAAAATAGGGATAAATTCATTAAGCCAGTTAAAAGAATATTGCAGGGGTAAGGGGTACGATAATTATTCTCCTACCCGATTTATTAACACGAATCCCTATATACCTCTGGTATAACAATGCGTAACATCACTGTCATTACTATGTCATTAGGGTTCTGCCAAGCAGAACCTTATGCTCCGCCCAAAACTCGCTCAGCAACGCGAAGGGGGATTTTACGGGATACCTCACATGGAGGTTATCACAGTTTTACAGTTCAATCATGATAGGTGAAATTATGAAAGATGACACTATGAGTTTCTCTGTAAATAAAGATCTGGATGTTTATTCAAAAAGCTTTGACACTTTCATCTCATACATGGAAAACAGCAATGATGTTTGGGTAATAAAAGACAAGGAACATCGATTCATCTATGCCAATGATACTATGATTCATTACAGCGGTCTTCCTAAGGATTTTAACATAGAAGGGAGGCTTGATGGTGAATGTCCAGCACCGTGGTCTGAGTTTGAAAATATTATACAAGCTAACGATAACAATGTAATGACGAGTCAAAAGACCATTCCGGTACTACACACCTTCACTTATGTCGGAAAAGAAAAAATAATCCAACCATTTCTGGTCAATGTTACACCGCTAATGAAGGATGGAGAATGCATTGGGATTGTGTCGCACGGTAAAAAACTTCAAATTTATTCCATGTATCATTTTGAAAACAACATTCATCCCGAGTCATTAACTGTTGGTAAACCAACTGATTTATTTACCGACAGAGAGTTCGATATAGTATTTTTTGCTTTGCAATCGCTAAGCGCTAAAGACATAGCTAGAAAATTAAGTATTACCTATAGAACGGTACAAAGTAGGTTACAATTTATTTACCAAAAAATAGGGATAAATTCATTAAGCCAGTTAAAAGAATATTGCAGGGGTAAGGGGTATGATAACTATGCTCCTACCCGATTTATTAACCCTAATCCCTATATACCTCTGGCATAACAATGCACAACATTGCTGTCGTTACTATACCATTAGGATTCTGTCTAAACAGAATCCTATGCGACGACCAAAACTCGCTTAACAAAGCGAAAAACAGTTTTGTGGGATACCTCACATGAACGTTATCACGGTCTTACAGTTCAATCATGATAGGTGAAATTATGAAAGATAACACGATGAGTTTCTCTGTAAATAAAGATCTGGATGTTCATTCAAAAAGCTTTGATGCTTTCATATCGTATATGGAGAACTGTAATGAGTTCTGGTATATAAAAGATAAGGAATCGAGATTTATCTATATGAATGATTACGGACTTCATCATAGCGGACTACCCAAAGGGTTTAATGTTGAAGGTAAACTGGATAGTGAATGCCCGGTTTATTGGTCTGAGATTGCTGATATTATTCAATCTAATGATCGTAGAGTAATGGAGGAAAAAAAAGTCATTCCTACTTTGATTACATTTATGTATGGCGGTAGGGATAAAATTATTCAACCATTTATGACGGACGTCACGCCTTTGATAAAAGATGGAGAGTCGATTGGCGTAGTAGGCAGAGCTAAAAAGCTAGAAATTTTTTCAATGTATCATATGGAAATTAATAAACCTCCTGAATCATTATCATTTGGCAATCCAACTGAGATTTTTACAGATAGAGAGTTCGATATAGTATTTTTTGCGTTGCAATCACTCAGTGCTAAAGATATAGCTAAAAAATTAGGTATTTCATATAGAACGATACAAAGTAGGTTACAATTTATTTATCAAAAAATAGGGGTAAATTCATTAAGCCAGTTAAAAGAATATTGCCGGAGTAAGGGATATGATAACTATGCTCCTACCCGATTTATTAACACGAATCCCTATATACCTCTGGCATAACAATGAACCACATCGTTATTATCACTATGCCATTAGGGTTCTGCCAAAACTCACTCAGCAGCGCGAAGGGTGATTTTACGGGATACCTCACATGGAGGTTATCACAGTTTTACAGTTCAATCATGATAGGTGAGATTATGAAAGATAACACGATGAGTTTCTCTGTAAACAAAGATCTGGATGTTCATTCAAAAAGCTTTGATGCTTTTATATCATACATGGAAAACAGCAACGACCTTTGGATTATAAAAGATAGTGAATCTCGATTCGTCTATGCTAATGATGTTGCACTCTATTACAGCGATCTTCCTAAGGGTTTTAACATAGAAGGGAGGTTTGATAGTGAATGCCCAGCTCCGTGGTCTGAGGTTGCAGATATTATACAAGCTAACGATAAAAACGTAATGACGAGTCAAAAAACCATCCCGGTACTAAACACCTTCATTTATGGAGGGAAAGAAAAAATGATCCAGCCGTTTCTAGCTGATCTTACACCGCTAATAAAGGATGGAAAATGTATTGGCGTTGTAGGACACGGTAAAAAACTTGAAATTTATTCCATGTACCATTTTGAAAACAACAGGCACCCTGACTCATTAACTTTTGGCACACCAACTGATTTATTTACCGACAGAGAGTTCGATATAGTATTTTTTGCGTTGCAATCACTCAGTGCTAAAGATATAGCGAGAAAATTAAGTATTACCTATAGAACAGTACAAAGCAGGTTACAATTTATTTATCAAAAAATAGGGATAAATTCATTAAGCCAGTTAAAGGAATATTGCAGAGATAAGGGGTACGATAATTATGCTCCTACCCGATTTATTAACCCTAATCCCTATATACCTCTGGCATAACAATGAACCACACCGTTATCATCACTATGCTATTAGGGTTCTGCTTGGCAGAACCTTAAGCCTTGTTTCTCTCACATTCCATCCAGCATATTTCATATTGCAATTACTCATTAAAAACATAATTACTAATAAAAATTTTACACAATATAGAATATTAGCATATTGAAGGTGATTACAGGAAACTGCTCCTCTGTAAAATCATCCGCACCAAATAGGTGCCCAAAAACTCATAAATATAATTATCCATTGTGTCGCAAAAGTGATAACCTTACATGGAAATTATTCCAGTTTTACCGTTTAATCATATAGGTGAAATTATGAAAGATAACACTATGAGTTTCTCTGTAAATAAAGATCTGGATGTTCATTCAAAAAGCTTTGATGCTTTCATATCATATATGGAAAACAGCAACGATTTTTGGATCATAAAAGATAGCGAATCTCGATTCGTTTATGCTAATGATGTTACACATTATTACTGCAACCTACCCAAAGGTTTTAATATGGAAGGTAGGCTTGATATTGAATGTCCAGGACCGTGGGTTGATTTTGTAGATGTTATACAAGCTAATGATAGAAACGTAATGACAAGTCAAAAAACTATTCCGGTACTAAATACCTTCATTTATGGTGGGAAACAAAAAATAATCCAACCACTACTAGTCAATATTACTCCTCTAATGAAGGACGGAAAATGCATTGGCATTGTTGGGCACGGTAAAAAACTTGAAATTTATTCCATGTACCATTTTGAAAACAACATTCACCCTGATTCATTAACTTTTGGCAAACCAACTGATTTATTTACTGATAGAGAGTTCGATATAGTATTTTTTGCTTTGCAATCACTAAGTGCCAAAGATATTGCTAGAAAATTAGGTATTACCTATAGAACGGTACAAAGCAGGCTACATATCATTTATCAGAAAATAGGGATAAATTCATTAAGCCAGTTAAAAGAATATTGCAGGGGTAAGGGATATGATAACTACGCTCCTACCCGATTTATTAACCCTAATCCCTATATACCGCTAGTATAACAATGAACCACACCGTTATCGTCATTATGCTATTAGGGTTCTGCCTGGCAGAACCTTAAGCCTTGTTTCTCTCACATTCCATCCAGCATATTGCAATTATTCATTAAGAACATAATTACTAATAAAAATTTTATACAATATAGAATATTAGCATATTGAAGGTGATTATAGAAACTGCTCCTCTGTAAAATCATCCGCACCAAATAGGTGCCCAAAACTCATAAATATAATTATCCATTGTGTTGTAAAAGTGATAATTTTACATGGGAGTTTTTACAATTTAATCATATAGGTGAAATTATGAAAGATAACACGATGAGTTTCTCTGTAAACAAGGATCTGGATGTTCATTCAAAAAGCTTTGACTCCTTTATATCATATATGGAAAACAGCAATGATATTTGGGCTATAAAAGACAACGAACATCGATTCATCTATGCCAATGATACTATGCTTTATTACAGCGGTCTTCCTAAAGGTTTTAATATAGAAGGGAGGCTTGATGGTGAGTGTCCAGCACCGTGGTCTGAGTTTGAAAATATTATACAAGCTAGTTGTGATGTTGTAATGACGAGTCAAAAAACCATTCCAGTATTAAACACCTTGACTTATGGTGGGAAACAAAAAATGATCCAACCATTTATGCTCAATGTTACCCCCCTAATGAAAGATGGGAAATGCATTGGGGTTGTTGGTCACGGTAAAAAACTTGAAATTTATTCCATGTATCATTTTGAAAACAACATTCAGCCTGACTCATTAACTTTTGGCAAACCAACTGATTTATTTACTGATAGAGAGTTCGATATAGTATTTTTTGCATTACAATCGCTAAGCGCTAAAGATATTGCCAGAAAATTAAGTATTACCTATAGAACGGTACAAAGCAGGCTACATATCATTTATCAGAAAATAGGGATAAATTCATTAAGCCAGTTAAAAGAATATTGCAGGGGTAAGGGGTATGATAACTACGCTCCTACCCGATTTATTAACACGAATCCCTATATACCGCTAGTATAACAATGAACCACACCGTTATCGTCACTATGCTATTAGGGTTCTGCTTGGCAGAACCTTACACCTTGTTTCTCTCGCATTCCATCCAGTATATTTCATGTTGAAATTATTTATTAAAATATAATTAATCAGTAAGTTTTAAATAAAATATTAGCATATTGAAGATGATTACAGGAAACTGCTCCTTTGTAAAATCGTCCACACCAAAGAGAGTCCCCTTTTGAAACTCATAAACATAATTATCCATTGTGTCGTAAAAGTGATAACCTTACATAGAAGTTATTCCAGTTTTACCGTTTAATCATATAGGTGAAATTATGAAAGATAACACGATGAGTTTCTCTGTAAACAAAGATCTGGATGTTCATTCAAAAAGCTTTGACGCCTTTATATCATATATGGAAAACAGCAACGATTTTTGGGCTATAAAAGACAACGAACATCGATTCGTCTATGCCAATGATACTATGCTTTATTACAGCGGTCTTCCTAAGGGTTTTAGCATAGAAGGGAGGCTTGNCTGCTCCTTTGTAAAATCGTCCACACCAAAGAGAGTCCCCTTTTGAAACTCATAAACATAATTATCCATTGTGTCGTAAAAGTGATAACCTTACATAGAAGTTATTCCAGTTTTACCGTTTAATCATATAGGTGAAATTATGAAAGATAACACGATGAGTTTCTCTGTAAACAAAGATCTGGATGTTCATTCAAAAAGCTTTGACGCCTTTATATCATATATGGAAAACAGCAACGATTTTTGGGCTATAAAAGACAACGAACATCGATTCGTCTATGCCAATGATACTATGCTTTATTACAGCGGTCTTCCTAAGGGTTTTAGCATAGAAGGGAGGCTTGTTAGTGAGTGTCCAGCTCCGTGGTCTGAGCTTGAAGATATTGTACATGCTAGTGATGGCAATGTAATGACGACTCAAAAGACTATTCCGGTATTAAACACCTTCACTTACGGCGGGAGAGAAAAAATAATCCAACCATTTTTGGTCGATGTTACACCACTAATGAAGGATGGAGAATGTATTGGGGTTGTGGGGCACGGTAGAAAACTTGAAATTTATTCCATGTATCATTTTGAAAACAACAGGCATCCTGAATCATTATCATTTGGCAACCCAACTGAGATTTTTACAGATAGAGAATTCGATATAGTATTTTTTGCTTTGCAATCATTAAGCGCTAAAGATATAGCGAGAAAATTAAGTATTACCTATAGAACGGTACAAAGCAGGCTACATGTCATTTACCAGAAAATAGGGATAAATTCATTAAGCCAGTTAAAAGAATATTGCAGGGGTAAAGGATATAATAACTATGCTCCTACCCGATTTATTAACCCTAATCCCTTTATACCTCTGGCATAACAATGAACCACATCGTTATTATCACTATGCCATTAGGGTTTTGCCAAGCAGAACCTTATGCTCCGGCCAAAACTCACTCAGCAACGCGAAGGGTGATTTTACGGGATACCTCACATGGAGGTTATCACAGTTTTACAGTTCAATTATAATAGGTGAAATTATGAAAGATAACACGATGAGTTTCTCTGTAAACAAAGATCTGGATGTTCATTCAAAAAGCTTTGACGCCTTTATATCATATATGGAAAACAGCAACGATTTTTGGGCTATAAAAGACAAGGAACATCGATTCATCTATGCCAACGATACAATGATTTATTACAGCGGTCTTCCTAAAGGTTTTAATATAGAAGGGAGGCTTGATGGTGAGTGTCCAGCACCGTGGTCTGAGTTTGAAAATATTATACAAGCGAGTTGTGATGTTGTAATGACGAGTCAAAAAACCATTCCAGTATTAAACACCTTGACTTATGGTGGGAAACAAAAAATGATCCAACCATTTCTGACCAATGTTACACCGCTAATGAAGGATGGAGAATGCATTGGCATTGTTGGACACGGCAAAAAACTTGAAATTTACTCCATGTATCATTTTGAAAATAACATTCATCCAGAGTCATTAACTTTTGGCAAACCAACTGATTTATTTACCGACAGAGAGTTCGATATAGTATTTTTTGCATTGCAATCATTAAGCGCTAAAGATATAGCGAGAAAATTAAGTATTACCTATAGAACGGTACAAAGCAGGCTACATATCATTTATCAGAAAATAGGGATAAATTCATTAAGCCAGTTAAAAGAATATTGCAGAGGTAAGGGGTATGATAACTATGCTCCTACCCGATTTATTAACTCGAATCCCTATATAACTCTGGCATAACAATGAACCACTCCGTCACTGTTCCATTAGGGTTCTGCCAAGCAGAATCCTACCCACTTCCAAAAAAATTTTTGGTTTACCCGCTTTTGTAATATTACGCCTATCTGGCGATCCGCGAAATCAACAGAAATATAGAGAGGAATGTCAGCACAGTACAAAAGATTAAATAATTTATACAGAAAAATTAATTATGACAAACATCAAGGCAAGGAGTTAATCACTCCATTTTAATCATACCTGAAACTTTCCACAAAACACTAGAAAAGTTTCAGGTACTTAATCTCTTCTCATTGACTTTTTTTCGAGAAGTTTATTTTATTTCATTTTGAATATCTGCTTGGCCATATTTCAAAAGGCTCACAATTTAGAGCGGTAGCAATGAGTTTCTCACCTTTAGGCCACGGACGATGCAAAGCATTTGATAAAGTGGATGATGCAAGCCCCGCATCCCTTGAAACAGCAGCTAACGACGTTCCCCGTTTTTTAAGCCCTGCAATAATATCAGCCGGGTGCCAGTCGTTTTTTACAATCATTCCTTATTCTCCTTTCAGTTTGGTTATTCAAGGTGCTATATTCATACTTTCTTCAAATTTATATTTTTATACCCGTTATCTTTCAAGTTGCCTCTTTGTTGGCTGCACTCGCTCACCCCGGTCACATAGTTCTCTATGCTCCCGGGGATTCGCTCCCTTGCCGTCGCGATGTATCTTGAAATCCATAGGGTATATATTGTTACAGCTTTTCCCCTGAGTCCGCACTGGTGCGGAATACTAAAAAATAACTGTACTAAAACGTTAAATCCCGCTAAGTACAGCCAAATATTCTCCGAATAAGAAAATATTATATCTAACGATTAAAAGTCATAAATGAATTTTAATCGTTAATAAATGTTCTTTTATGAATACTCGAATATTTAAAAAGTTTAGTTATTTTGGGAAATGTTGGAAGCTGCATAAAATACATTAATGAATGCCCTAAAAAAGCGCTTCAATTACGAGGAATAACACCCATTAAATACTTTATGTCCATCGAAAAATGACTTGTGCAACGGCAAATCAGCCAGTCGATAATTATCGACTGGCTGAATGACTGTTAACGTGCTTCATTCTGTGCCGTTAACCTATCCTTAATGCGGCAAAACCATCTCCCTCCCAATAACGCCACCCCAAGTTCAAGAGAAGCTATTGCAGCCAGAGTGAGGATAAACAAGGTCTTGCCCGCACCCACTAATATCCATCCACCTATTGCAGGAAATCCAAATATCCCCACAAAGTAGGCGACAACGAACCAAGTGAGGGCAGCGTGACGATTCTCAAGCGCAGAATCGTTTACTGCCCATGTTTGAATAACGGGATACACCAATCCATAGCCTATTCCCGTTAACATGGCCGCCAAAACCTGGAACATGGGGTTAACTGGTATGCCTAACAGGGCCAGAATGCCCATGATTAAGAATAACATCAGCGCGATGACCAATGGGATACGGGGCATCATCGATAAACGCCGGGCTAACAAAAGCCGCGACACAACCACAGTCGCTGCATGTACAGCAAAGAATGTACTTGCATTTGCTTGAGTCCCTTCAACCAACGAACTTTGGAACGACATCATTCCAGAGAATACGCAGCCTCCCAGACCTACCATCACAATAGGACGGATCGCACTGCTGGCAGCAATCTTGGTTATTTTTCTCACCCAAGGTCTCAGTGATAACTCCCGTTGACCATGCGGTTCCCTGATCCCAAAGGTCGCCAGAAGTAGTGAGGCGAGGATGCCAATGACGCCAACAAAGAGAAACGTTGTTTGTATGGGCACTCCTGCCTGTTCAACCGCGGCGGCGAGGAGGATGGGACTGCCGCAAATTCCAGCCATTTGAAACGCGCTGAAACGGGTAAACCAGTGGCCCCTGTCAGCATCAGTGACACGCTCTGACAACGCCATAGGCCCACTGATATAGAACATTCCCCAACCGAGTCCAATCAAAAATGCTGCGATACGCGGGATGTAACTCAGTTCACCGCTGAAACCCCCTAAAAGAAAATAACCACAAGACATCGCCAGCGCCGCGAGGGCTGCAAGGCGTGATGCTTCCAGTTGCCCGGCAAACCATCCAACCAAAGGAACGCCAATCAAAGTGCCGACCAAGGCCACGCTAAGGGTCGTCCCAGTGTCAATGTCACTCCCCCCTTGTGAGCGAAAATACGCGGAAATAAGAAAGGTGGCACCATATCCCCCCGCAGTGAACAGGGTTCCGAACAGGAGAAAAAGTGCCGACATTGTTCGCATAAGTCAAACTCCATCTTAATTATTACAGGACGCCGAATGGCTTTGGCACCATCGACCTCAGTTTATTCACCGCTTTTTCCAGACGGAGACAAACATAGCGTATCTCGTCTTCATTATTAAATCTTCCTAACCCGAAGCGCACACTGGCTTGAGCCTGTGCATCACTGACGCCGATTGCCTTCAGTACATGTGACGGTGCCCTGTTAGCGGATGTGCATGCAGACCCAGAGGACAACGCAACTTCGGAAAGCTCCAGCAAAAGCGAATCAGCATCCAAACCGTTGAAGGAGACATTTAACAGACCGGGAAGGCATTCGGTAAGATGACCGTTTATCCGAACGTCAGCCACATTCTCGATAATATACGAACGAAGCAAATCCCGTAAATAACGTAACCTCATCGACTCATCAGGCAAGTTTTTAACCGACAGTTCGACGGCCCGCCCGAAGCCTACTATCCCCGGGACGTTAAGAGTTCCAGAGCGTAAGCCTCGCTCATGTCCCCCACCAACGATGAGAGGAGCGAGTGTTATATTCTTATTACGTGAATCGATATAAAGTGCACCGACCCCCTTTGGTCCATATATTTTGTGCGCAGAAAATGAGGCAAGGCTGATATTCATGCGCTGTACATCAAATTTTATTTTGCCGAGCGCTTGCGTGGCGTCGGTATGAAGAGGAATGTCATGTTCCTTACAGATCGCGCCTATCTCTTCAATTTTTTGTATTGAACCAATCTCGTTGTTGGCGGCCATAATCGAAACGAGATAGGTATCATCTCTTATTGCACGAGATATTAAATCTGGGGATACGATGCCGTCGCTTTGCGGCGGTAAATAGGTCACCTCCGTTCCCATTGCTTCGAGCCTACTACAACAATCAAGGACAGCCTTATGCTCAATTGTCGATGTGATGACATGCCCCCTTTTGCCCCGATGTTGAAGGCCCGCGATTGCAAGATTGTTCGATTCGGTAGAACCCGACGTGAATATAATATCGGAATGACTCGTCGCATTTATCGATGTTGATATCAATTTTCTTGCATTATCAACAGCTTCCATAGCTTTCCACCCAAATGCATGGTGATTACTGGCAGCATTTCCATAAGCGCTGGTAAAATAGGGCATCATAGTTTGAAGCACGTCGGGATCTAATGGCGTTGTAGCATTGTTATCCAAATATATCGGCCGGGTTAAGTTGTACATAATTTATTTCCCCCACTAACAAACGAAGATGAAATTATTTTTTTATTATCTTGACTATATCTATACCCTATGGATTTCAAGATGCATCGCGGCGGCAAGGAAACGAATCCCCGGGAGCATAGAGAACTATGTAACCAGAGTGAATGCAGCCAACAAAGAGGCAACCTGAAAGATAACGGGTATATATCTGCTAGGCAGTAATTACATCACCTTGACTCACCTCCCCCTCTTCATTAACAAGATTAAGACGAATGGCGGTTGAAACACCGAGCATATGACTGAGTTGCAGCCCACGCACATAGGCCAAAGCTCTCGACCAAGCGCAATCCTCAAAGAACACCTCCAGAATAGTATCTGAGCCTTTGTGATCACCGGCAGCTTTCTCAAAGTACTCCTTCGTAATTGCTGCACAGGTGAGTTTCTGAGTCGGCTCTTCGTAAGCAGCATCTGATGTCGGTGGTTTGCCGTCAGCGAGGTTTTTGGACACCATCCGCCGTGTGATGATTTCGGGTATTTCTCCAGCGGCTAGGATGTGGACAAGGTGCTGCCTGGCTGAATCTTCGTGAATAACACGTATCTCACTGAGCGGAATCTGATATTTTTCTGCTACGGGCAAGAAGATATTCCTGATCGAGGCGTGGAGATGACTCAGACGAGGGTTCCGTTTTTGAGAATTAGTGAGATTATTTATCAGGAACTGGAGGCGGAATATCCCATGATGATCGAACGCCACGGATATCCTCGGTAATTGACCACATTCATCTTGGCTTCGTTTGGCGAACATCAGAGCAGCCTCAAAGGCTTTCAACTGAGCCTCGACAACTATCTCGCTATCCTTATTGAGATAAACTCGTGAATTCCCTGCCAATATGCTTACGTTAGTTTCTCGCTGATTCATTTTCATCAATATCCTTTTCCAAGATGGATCGTACGTATAAGGATGACCGCAAAAATCCATTAATTTTTAGATCGGGGAAGTTCTATAAAGAGTGGTCAATATAACGAATGGAAAATAAGGCGATCTTTATAATTTCACGTACGTTAAATATCTTTTTCTCTTGCGACCCCGGTTATGAAATAAATATGTCTGATATCAAGCAAAAGTATAATTGCCATAAAAAAGCTGAGTTCTGAGTTCTGAGTTCTGAGTTCTGAGTTCTGAGTTCTGAGTTCTGAGTTCTGACTAAAGGTTAGCGTGTCTTTTCTATTAAAAAATAGATCTTCGTCTTGTTTAAATGTTTTTTTCTTTTTAACCTTGCAGTCGAGGCTCTGAGCCCGACCATCGGACATCATTTAGCTCTCAGCTTACCGGGTAATTCTGTCACACCAATACAAGGCTCTAGTTGCCAAGTATGGATATGTCCGAACTGTTGTTGAGACAGCTAACTAAAATCCGTTATATCAAGGTAAATCTTTTCAGCAACATTAAAGGGGGGATTCTCGCTATTAAGCCATCGGCGAAAAGTTTCATATGTGAAAACATGGCTGCACCGACCGACTGCCTCAGGAAAACTCAAAAATTGACGTTGTAGAAGTTATCAGGCTATTACCCTTATGAAGGAGGGTTTTAGCCTTTCATTTGGAAGAATAAAATTATTTCAGGTTTGTCATGCTCAAACATCAACCTATTACACACAGCTCAACTTAATTCTTTCTCTTCGAATCACAGCTAGCTCTCCGCTCAACAAACATATTTAAATCGGCTCTGATAAATGAAAATCAGCACTGTTACCAGCCTAAATCACTTTTTAATTCATCAAGCGTGTTGGCACGGTGAACACCTATCCCGTTCTCTAGATCATGAATTGCCTGTAACGTCTCGCTATTCGGTTGCTGCAACCCATCCGGCAACCGACCTTCTGCGGCTAATCGATTAATAACCATACTTCACTTTTATATAGTCGTTGTTCCACTACCGGCAAAAGGATCAGAAACGCTCAACACATCAAAACTGCCAAGCAAATCAGTTCTTGCCTCTGTATTCTTTGAAAGGAGGGTTTTACCCCTCCTGTTTAATTCTAATACTTAATTAATTACCTATTAAGCCTGACCTTTTACTTCTTTCAGGCCATAGAAAGGAGCGCGGTTACCCAAAGCTTCTTCAATACGGATCAACTGATTGTATTTAGCAACGCGATCAGAGCGACTCATAGAACCGGTTTTGATTTGACCTGCCGCGGTACCTACTGCCAGATCAGCAATAGTCGCATCTTCAGTTTCACCAGAACGATGAGAAATTACCGCCGTGTAACCTGCGTCTTTTGCCATTTTAATCGCTGCCAGTGTTTCAGTGAGAGAACCAATCTGGTTGAATTTAATCAAAATGGAGTTAGCAATGCCTTTCTCAATACCTTCTTTCAGGATCTTAGTATTGGTAACAAACAGGTCATCACCAACCAACTGGATTTTTTCGCCCAGCACTTTTGTCTGGTAAGCGAAGCCTTCCCAGTCAGATTCATTCAAGCCATCTTCAATAGAAACAATCGGATATTTTCTGGTCAAATCTTCGAGGTAATGAGTGAATTCTTGAGAAGTGAAAGTCTTACCTTCACCTTTCAATTCGTAATTACCGGTTTCTGGGTTGTAGAATTCAGAAGCAGCACAATCCATAGCCAAAGTGACATCTTTACCCAGAACATAGCCTGCTTGTTCTACCGCTTCTTTAATAGCAGCCAGCGCAGCAGCGTTAGATTCCAAGTTAGGCGCATAACCACCTTCGTCACCAACCGCAGTACTCATGCCTTTTGCTTTCAGAACTTTAGCCAAGTTATGGAAAACTTCAGAACCGATACGAACCGCCTCTTTCAGCGTTTTTGCTCCAATCGGTTGAATCATAAATTCCTGGATATCAACGTTGTTATCCGCGTGCTCACCACCATTGATGATGTTCATCATCGGCAACGGCATAGAGAATTTACCCGGAGTGCCATTCAATTCAGCAATGTGCTCGTACAACGGCATACCTTTCGCTGCTGCTGCGGCTTTCGCATTAGCCAGAGAAACCGCCAGAATCGCATTAGCACCGAATTGAGATTTATTTTCAGTACCATCCAGGTCGATCATGATTTTGTCGATGTTAGCCTGATCTTTCGCATCCTGGCCGATAACTGCCTGTGCAATCGGGCCATTTACTGCATCAACAGCTTTCAATACACCTTTACCCATAAAACGGGATTTGTCACCGTCACGCAGTTCCAACGCTTCGCGAGAACCGGTAGATGCACCAGAGGGTGCAGCCGCTAAACCCACAAAGCCCCCTTCCAGATGCACTTCTGCTTCTACAGTTGGGTTACCACGGGAGTCAATGATTTCACGACCGATCACTTTAACGATTTTGGACATTAGGTTTTCCTCAGTACAAGTTACATTTCAGGTGAGTGACGGAAACACTTCATACCGTCACTCACTGCACATCTTATTTGAGCTGGCCTTTCTGGTATTTACCGGCGGCTTTAACAAAACCAGTAAACAACGGATGGCCATCACGAGGAGTGGAAGTAAATTCTGGGTGGAACTGACAAGCCACGAACCAAGGATGGTCAGGGATCTCAATAATTTCGACTAATTTATTGTCTACTGAACGACCCGCTACCCGCAGACCCGCATCTTCAATACGTTTCAGTAGTAAATTATTCACTTCATAACGATGCCGATGACGCTCAACAATCGTATCTGCTCCATACAAAGTGCGCACCAAGCTATCTTTTGTCAGGTGGCATGGCTGCCCGCCCACACGCATCGTTCCACCAAGATCACTCTCTTCGCTACGCACTTCTAAATTACCGTCTTCATCACGCCATTCGGTGATCAGACCAACAACCGGCAACCGGCAATCAGGTTCAAATTCTGTTGAGCTGGCTTTTTCCAAGCCCGCAACATGACGAGAAAACTCAATCAATGCTACCTGCATGCCGAGACAGATTCCCAGATAAGGAATGTTGTTCTCACGCGCATAACGAGCTGTCATGATTTTGCCTTCCACACCGCGGCCACCGAAACCACCAGGAACCAGAATCGCATCCAGTCCCTTCAATAATTCAACACCACGAGTTTCAACATCCTGGGAATCAAGCAGTTTGATGTTAACCGTCAAGCGATTTTTCAACCCGCCGTGCTTCAATGCCTCAATCACGGATTTGTACGCATCAGGCAGTTCAACGTATTTACCCACCATCCCAATAGTGACTTCACCGGAAGGATTCGCTTCTTCGTAAATGACCTGCTCCCATTCGGATAAATTTGCTTCCGGGCAATCAAGGCTGAATCGTTTACAAATATAATCATCTAAGCCTTGAGATTTCAATAGCCCTGGGATTTTATAAATGGAATCAACATCTTTTAGGGAGATAACCGCTTTTTCTGGCACATTACAGAAAAGAGCGATTTTTGCACGTTCATTAGCCGGAATGACGCGATCTGAACGACAAATCAGAATATCCGGTTGAATACCGATAGAGAGCAGTTCTTTTACCGAGTGCTGAGTCGGCTTAGTTTTAACTTCGCCAGCCGCTGCCAGATAAGGCACCAGTGTCAAATGCAAATATAAAGTGTGTTCACGGCCAACTTCTACCGCCATTTGACGAATAGCTTCAAGGAATGGCAGCGATTCGATATCACCGACAGTACCACCGACTTCCACCAGCACCACGTCATGACCTTCTCCACCACTGATGATGCGATCTTTAATTTCATTGGTGATGTGAGGAATAACTTGAACCGTCGCCCCCAGATAGTCACCACGGCGCTCTTTACGCAAAACTTCGGAATAAACTCGCCCCGTAGTGAAGTTATTGCGGCGAGTCATTTTAGTGCGGATGAAACGCTCATAGTGACCTAAATCGAGATCAGTTTCAGCGCCGTCTTCGGTAACGAAGACCTCCCCATGTTGGATTGGGCTCATCGTACCTGGATCGACATTGATGTACGGGTCCAGTTTCATAATCGTGACATTGAGTCCACGGGCTTCGAGTATAGCCGCCAAAGAGGCTGCGGCAATGCCTTTACCCAGAGAGGATACGACCCCGCCGGTCACAAAAATATAATTAGTTTTCATGCTGAACCTGAAAGTTTAGGTTTAAAGATGATGGATATAACTAGGACGGGAAAGCAGTATACCCGAACCTTAAATTTGCCACAAATAATCTGAACGCAAATAAGATATTTTCCACCATACTTTAGCCAAGAAACTCCCCTAATTATTATTTAAATTCATCAGGTTAGTTTATTTAAGAAAAATCGCCCTACTGTAAGCAATTGAAAATCTCAGCTTTGCGGTTATTGCTTCTTAACCTGTTGCCACATTTGTTCCATTTCTTCCAATGTTGCCGCTTCCAAAGTGTGACCTTGCTTCAGGATCAGCTTTTCTACTTCTCTAAATCGATGCTCAAACTTATTGCATGCTTTTTGCAATGCAATTTCCGGTTTGTATCCGAGATGGCGGGATAAGTTCACAACGGCAAACAACAGATCGCCAATCTCTTCTTCCAGATGTTGTTGATCAACCACCGCCTGATGAGCCTCATCCATCACTTCGTCGATCTCTTCATAAACTTTGTCTAACACCGGCCCCAAAGTATCCCAGTCAAAACCAACCGCAGCACAACGTTTCTGTATTTTATACGCTTTCATCAATGCCGGCAGACTTGCAGGAATGTCATCAAGGACCGAATGTAGATCTTTTTGCGCTCTTTCCTGCGCCTTACGTTTTTCCCAACCACTGATAGCCACATCACTGCTGATATCCTGCTGCTGACCGAAAATATGTGGATGGCGGCGCTCCAGCTTATCGCTAATCGCATTACAGATATCATCAAAATCAAACAACTGTTGCTCTTTGCCCATTTCAGCATAGAACACTACCTGAAATAACAGATCACCCAGCTCTTCTTTCAGATCAGAAAAATCACCGCGCTCAATGGCATCAATGACTTCATAAGTCTCTTCTAGCGTATAAGGTGCAATCGTTTTGAATGTCTGCTCTTTGTCCCAAGGACATCCCTGCTGAGGATGGCGCAACTGTGCCATAATCCCCAGTAACCGTTTTATACCCGTCATCTTTCAAGTTGCCTCTTTGTTGGCTGCACTCGCTCACCCCAGTCACATAGTTTGCTATGCTCCCGGGGATTCTCTCCCTTGCCGTCGCGATGCAGCTTGAAATCCATAGGGTTATACCCGTCATCTTTAGTTACCTCTTTGTTGGCTGCACTCGCTCACCCCGGTCACAGTATCCAAATTTTCCCGCGGTCAGTTGCCATGAAGACGTTTAGCTTCAATAACATCCGGTAACTGATTGATTTTCGCCAAAATCCGCCCCAGTACTTGCAGGTTATAAATCTCAATATTCATATCGATGGTAGCAATCTGCTGTTTTACATCGCTGCGGCTACTCACCCCAAGCACGTTCACCTTCTCATTCGCCAGAATCGTGGTGATATCACGCAATAATCCACTGCGATCATTCGCAACAACACGCACAATCAGTGAGTAACCACTGGAATAGCTCTCTCCCCAAACCGCATCCACCACCCTTTCCGGCGCATTTGCCTGCAACTCGGCCAGTTGTTCACAATCAACCCAGTGGATAGAGATCCCTCGGCCACGAGTGATAAAGCCGACAATCTCATCGCCGGGAATGGGCTGGCAGCAACGGGCAATGTGATGCATCAAATTACCCACACCTTCTACCACAATCCGCCCATCATCTTTAGCAGAACTACGCTGTGGATGTGATTTACTCTCTAAATTGCGAAGCGCTTCCCGATCTGCATCCTCTGCGGTGGTTTTCTTAAGTTTGCTTTGTAAGAAATTGACCAACTGGTTAATACGGATATCCCCAACCCCAATTCCCGCCAGTACTTCATCAAGTGTATGGACGTTATAACGGGCAATCAGCAGCTTTTCCGCCTCTTTTAGGCTGATATCCAAGTGCTCCAGTTCGTTATCCAGCATCTGACGACCGGCGATAATGTTTTTATCCCGATCCTGTTTGCGGAACCAGTTGTGGATTTTCGCCCGACCGCGGCTTGTGGTGACATATCCCAAGTTTGGATTTAACCAATCACGACTTGGGTTCGGGTGTTTCTGTGTGATGATTTCAATCTGATCGCCCATTTGCAATTGATAGCTGAATGGCACAATGCGACCACTGATTTTCGCCCCAATACAACGATGCCCCACATCACTGTGAATATGGTAAGCAAAATCCAGCGGCGTGGAACCGGTAGGGAGATCAACAACATCGCCTTTCGGTGTAAATACATATACCCGATCATCAAACACCTGACTGCGAACTTCATCCAGCATCTCACCAGAATCAGCCATCTCTTCCTGCCATGCGATCAGTTTACGTAGCCATGCAATGCGCCCTTCATATCCGACACGACTACCCGCCGCAGCCCCCTCTTTATATTTCCAGTGGGCAGCTATTCCCAATTCTGCATCTTCATGCATCTGACGAGTACGGATCTGGATTTCCAATGTCTTACCACCCGGCCCAAGTACCACAGTATGAATGGATTGATAGCCATTCGGCTTCGGGTTAGCAACATAATCATCGAATTCATCGGGCAAATGACGATAGTGAGTATGTACTATCCCCAAAGCCGCATAACAATCTTGCAAACGTTCAACCACAATCCGCACAGCCCGAACATCAAACAGTTCATCAAATGCCAGTGATTTTTTCTGCATTTTGCGCCAAATGCTGTAGATATGTTTAGGACGCCCGTATATTTCAGTAGTGACGCCCTCCTTGAGCATATGTTTGCGTAATGTATTGACAAAGTAATCAATGTACTGCTCACGATCAATTCGGCGTTCATGCAGTAATTTCGCAATTTTTTTATATTCATCAGGATGGAGATAACGGAAGCAGTAATCCTCAAGTTCCCATTTAAGTTGACCAATACCTAATCGGTTAGCGAGCGGCGCATAAATGTTGGAACACTCTTTCGCAGCCAGTACACGCTCATCTTCAGTCGCCTCTTTAACTTCCCGCAAATGGGCAATCCGCTCTGCCAATTTGATAATGACACAACGAAAATCTTCCACCATTGCCAGTAGCATCCGGCGAACATTATCAACCTGTACAGAGCAGATTGAATCGTGATGAGTGGCTTTTAACTGGCGAATGGCATCCATTTCCATAACACCTTTCACCAGATTGGTAATCGCGCTGCCAAACGCCTCGGTAACGGTTTCATCACCGAGTAATTTGGCATCCATTAACGGGAACAGTAACGCCGCACGCATACTGTCGCTATCCATACTTAACGTGGAGAGGATCTCAACCATCTCTACACCACGCCATAACAGAAGTTCTGAATCAGGATGATTTTGCGCTTTTTCGTGACAATAACGCCAGGTTTCGGCTAATTTCTCACCCAATTGAAGATTGGCTATATTTAAACTCGCGATCCACCTGTTTACTGCAAACTCTCCCGCAGGGGTTAAATGAGCACTTCTTACCGCAACCATAATCTCTCCCGACTACTTCATAACTTCTACCCAACCACGATCTAACGACTAAATAGCGCCATTGACTCCAGATGACCTGTATGCGGAAACATATCCAGCATCCGCACACTGATAATTTGATAGCCAGCCTCAAGCAGAATCTTACTGTCCCGCGCCAATGTTGTTGGATTACAAGAGACGTAGACTACTTTCTCTGGCACCAGCTCAACAATGTGTGACATGACTCCTACCGCCCCAGCACGCGCCGGATCTAATAAAACCTTGTTAAACCCCAGTTTAGCCCAAGGTTGATGATGTATGTCAGCTTCCAGGTTTTCATGGCAGAAAGATATGTTATCCAAATTATTTATTTTGGCATTATATTGCCCATTAGCCACCAACGTGGCAACCCCTTCGACTCCGACTACAGATTGCACTATGCGACCAATAGGTAAGGTAAAATTCCCCATTCCACAGAATAGATCAAGCACGTTATCATTCGGTTGCAAATCGAGCCACTCTATCGCCTGAGCAACCATTTGTTGATTCACCTGATCGTTAACCTGAATAAAATCTCTTGGACTGAAAACCAGTTTCAGTCCATCTACCTGATACCAAGGTTCCGGCGGTTCATTCAGTGATTCAAGTGAAGTTTCATCCGCCGCCAGATAGACAGCGACATTATGTTGCACGGAAAATGTGCCTAGTTTCTCTTTATCTTCCCGCTTCAAGGGATCAAGATGGCGCAATATCATCAATGGGCCATTATCTGCTAGCACCAACTCCACATGCCCCAACCGTTTAACCGCTTTCAAACTATTCAGACACTGAGATAATGGCTGTAATAACTGTTCCAATTCAGGTCGCAAAACCGGGCACTCTTTTATAGCAACTAATTCATTGGATTGATTTTGACGAAATCCTATCACCAGTTGGCGCTGTTTTATTTGATAATGTAAACCAAGCCTTGCCCGGCGCCGATAACCATATTCAGGGCCAAGAATCACCGGTTTGGCAGAAACCGTTACACCAGTTTCTCGCCTAATCAGGTGTTCGAGAACGCTGGCTTTACTTTCACGTTGTAAATCTGGTGCAACATGTTGTTGCTGACAACCGCCACATACTCCAAAATGAGGACAACGGGGATTCACACGATATGGACTGTCAGATAAACGCTTAACCAACTTTGCTTTTGCAAACTGTCGCTTCTCTTCCGTTAGTTGTACCTGTGCCTGTTCACCGGGCAATAACCCGGCGACAAAAATAGTTTTACCCTGATGGCGAGCTACGCCCTGCCCCTGGGCATCCAGATTATCAGCGGTAACTGTGATGATATGTCGATTTACCGTTCGACGATTGGGGGAATAAAATTGCACCATGATTCTTACGGACTATGAATTATTAAGTTCTTATTTTCCCATAATGGACGATTATGACCAAATATAGCTTACGCATCCGCATGATGAGCCTGATCCTAGTGCCAATTTTACTGGTTGGCATGTTTTTCAGTATCTCATTTCTCTGTTATCACTATCGTGAACTGGAGAACCAAATTGTTCGATCCGGGATCAGTATTATTGAACCCCTGTCGATCGCCAGTGAAATTGGCATCAACCTGCATAACCGTGAAAGCGTCAATTCATTGATCACCCGGCTTCATCGCAGAAATTCTGAGATAGTTCGGGCGATTGCCATTTTTAACGATGATAATCAGCTATTTGATATCTCAAACTATAAATACAATTCAGCGCAACTACAGATCTCGCCAGATATGCCTCTGCCAACCACCCTGACAAAAACGGAGGTTAAAAACAGTATTATTTTACGTATGCCCATTATTTCAGAACACCATCTGTCCCAAAATCAGCCGCATTCTGACACCCCATCTTTACGTCCGATTGGCTATATTGCCATTGATCTTGATTTACGGTCAGCTCACTTACAGCAATATAAAGAGATCGTTATTTTTATATTACTCTTACTCATTTGCCTTGGCTGGGCATCGCTGTTCGCCTACCATTTGGTTCGTAAAATCACAAAACCTATCAGCGATATCGTCAGTACTGTCGATAGAATTCGCCAAGGGCAATTAAACAGCCGTGTCAGTGGGAAATATTTTGGTGAATTAGATATGCTGAAAAATGGCATTAATGCAATGGCAAAATCGCTCTCCAGCTATAAAGAAGAGATGCAAAATGATATTGATCAAGCAACGTCAGATCTGCGGGAAACAATGGAACAATTCGAAATTCAGAACGTTGAACTGGCAATAGCGAAAAAACGTGCGCAGGATGCGGCCAGAATAAAAACGGAATTTCTGGCAAATATGTCTCATGAATTACGCACACCACTTAATGGCGTCATTGGCTTTACCCGCCAAACACTGAAAACACCTTTAACAATACAGCAAACTGAATATCTGTATATTATCGAGCGCTCTGCTAATCATCTACTGAACATTATCAATGATATATTGGATTTTTCGCGGCTTGAAGCGGATAAATTGGTATTGGAAAACGTTCCATTCCTTCTACAAGATACGATTGATGAGGTCATGGTATTACTGACACTCAGCGCCAAAAGTAAGAATATTCAGCTAACTCACCATGTTGATCCCCAAATACCGAATCTGGTCGTAGGCGACCCTACACGCCTACAGCAAATATTCACCAATATTATCGGTAACGCGATTAAATTCACCGACCAAGGTTCTGTGGAGATAAAGATCAATCTGCTACAACAGAAACACCATAAAATCAATTTAGAGATTACGGTCAGCGATACAGGTATTGGTATCAGTCCTGAACAGCAACCTCATCTATTTCAGGCTTTTCATCAAGCAAATGCCAGTATTTCCCGCCATTATGGCGGTACCGGCCTCGGTCTGGTCATTACACGGAAACTAATCCAAGAAATGGGCGGAAATATCAGCTTTACCAGTGAGCCGAAAAAAGGTTCTGTTTTCCGTTTTGATTTATGGCTAGGAAAAGACGATTTCATTCTAACCGGCTCAGTTGTACCACAAAAGACGCTTATCCATCCCCCACGTTTACCGATGACAGTCATGGCCGTTGACGATAATCCAGCTAACCTCAAACTAATAGGTTCATTACTAGACGAAATCGTGGAAAAAACCGTGCTATGTAACAGTGGAGAAGAAGCTTTACAGTCAGCAGCCTCTCACCATTTTGATCTTATTCTGATGGATATTCATATGCCAGGTATGGATGGCATCTGTACTTCCAACCACATCCACCAGCTACCGCAACACTACAGTACACCGATCATTGCAGTTACCGCTTATACCTGCCGACCAAAGAGCGATACATACTCTCCATTTGAGGATTTCCTGACCAAACCTCTCGATGAACATCGTCTGAGAGTCGTGTTAGATCGCTACGTTAAAACACCAAAATCACAACATATTAACTGGCCATTAGCACTACAACAGGCCACCGGAAAAGAACCGTTGGCTATAGATATGCTGCAAATGTTGGTAGATTTACTGCCAACCATTAAAACAATCACAGAAAAAGTTTTGTCAGGGGAAACGGTGGAAAATTACCAGCAGCAGATCCATAAACTACACGGTAGCTGCTGTTATAGCGGCGTGCCACAACTTAAAGCCCTCTGCCAATTAATTGAACAACAATTACAACAAGGTGTCCAATTAACCGATATAGAACCTGAATTGTTGGAACTGACAGATGAAATTGATCATGTCCTTACCGCCGCCCAAAAGATATTGAGTCGCGGCTAGAACATTCTAGAACATTAAGTGCACACAATAAATTTGCGATACTCCTCATAAACATAATTATCTGTCATGCCACTGATGTAATCCTGAATAAGACGAGCGCGATAATAGAATTCGAGCAAGTCTTTTTCAGCTTGATCAGTGGCAACAATTTTCTCTACTGCTTCACCATAAGCCAGACGATGCTTGGTGGAAAGTTTGTGTAGCAGCCGGGTTTCCATAAAATAATCTTTGTGGAAATTGTTCTGATTCAGTTCCACAAAATCCTGACGGGGCATTTTCAATAATGGGTAGTAAAAATCCAATAGTCCATTGATGATTCTGTACCCCTGTAACTCTAATTTTTCAATCTCTGGATGATTAAACACTCTCTTACAAGCAATGTTTTTCAATGTCTTAAGTAACCGATGCTCCTCGCTCTTATCTTCAAGTAGCGCTTGATTAAATGAGCCCTCAAAAACAGCCGGCAAATGATCAATAAAACGACGAGCAGTATAAGGAACAAGTTTGCCGGTAATATAAACCCGCAGATACATAAAAAATTGATCCTGCTGGCTTCGACGTAATTCGTTACCGTGAGTTCCCTTGTACGCCTTCCTGACCGTTAAGTCGAATAGATCCCCGGCCCGATGACCGCCATTTTCTTGCCACTCCTGTTCCAAATATCCCATCAGTGTATCGACGCTGAAAATCGCTTTTTCAACAGCATCATCCAAATCGGCAATGCAATAAGAGATATCATCTGCTGCTTCCATAATATAAGTCAGTGGGAAGCGACAGAACTCACCCATTTTAAGCTCACGACGTAATTCGCGAACAAAATGCTCCTCCGACCAATAAAAACCTGGCTTTTTCATCAAATAATTAAATTGATTTGGTATTTCTTCAAGACGAAAAGCAGGGCAAGTATATTTTAGAATACAACCAAGCTGGGCATAAGTCAGATTGAGTTTTAATAAGCTATGCACCATACGGATAGCCTGAGCATTCCCTTCAAACTGACATAAATCTTTACGCAACTGGCGACGAAAGCGATCTTTTTTCACATCACCACATAAACGCAATGCGGAGATTTCACATCGATCTTCCCGCTTAATATTTTCCAGGGAAAAATTAAGATCGAGCTTTTTGGCAAACCAATCTTTAATTGCCGCTTCACCAAAATGACCAAATGGTGGATTACCAATATCGTGCATTAAACAAGCCATTTCAATCAAACTTTCAAATGATAATAGCCGTTTATCCAACCCGTAATCGGCCAGCAAATGACGCGTTTTCAATTCATTAATAATCGTTTTCGAAATATAGCGCCCAACCTGTTGCACTTCTAATGAATGTGTCAAGCGACTGCGGACAGCGGCATTATTTTCCAGCGGAAAAACCTGTGTTTTTTGCTGTAAACGACGAATAGCCGCTGAATTCATAATCCGCCCACGATCGCTTTCAAATTGGCGAATAACCTGCTCTTCATCATTAGGATCAACATGATACTGACGGTATTTACGCTGATAGTTAAGCTTCTGACTAAAGTCTATCCCGGACATTTATCCCTCCAACTTGTGAGATAGCACTGTTTTACACCACAGATTATCTGATTGTTCCGTATTAGATGTTAAACTCAAACATGGAATGATTTTATATGATTAATTAATCAACAGCGAGTATGACATCATGAAAGTAGGCGTGATAGGTGCTATGGAACAAGAAGTGACGTTACTGCGCAATCAAATTGAAGATCGCCAAACACTGTCACGAGGTGGCTGCGAAATCTATACCGGTAAACTCAACGGCGTGGAGATCGCACTGTTAAAATCTGGTATTGGTAAAGTTTCTGCTGCAATTGGTACAACTTTACTGCTTGAACATTGTCAGCCTGATGTGATTATTAATACCGGATCTGCCGGTGGCCTTGATCCGAAATTACAAATCGGTGATATCGTGGTATCCCGTGAAGTTCGCTATCACGACGCTGATGTTACCGCTTTCGGTTATGAACCCGGTCAAATGGCGCAATGCCCTGCGGCTTTTGTGGCGGATGACCAGCTAATTGATCTGGCAGAAAAATGTATTCATTCACTGAATCTGAATGCAGTACGTGGGCTAATTTGCAGTGGTGATGCATTTATTAACGGCGCAGAACCACTAGCACGTATCCGAGCCACTTTCCCACAAGTGACGGCGGTAGAAATGGAAGCCGCAGCAATAGGGCATGTCTGCCATCAATATAACACGCCATTTGTGGTGGTACGTGCTATCTCTGATGTGGCAGATAAAGAATCTCATATCAGTTTTGATGAATTTCTTGCCGTGGCAGCTCGCCAATCTACATTAATGGTCAACGCCATGCTGGCAACGCTGAGTAAAGATAAATAATATACCCGTTATCCTTCAAGTTGCCTCTTTGTTGGCTGCACTCTCTCACCCCGGTCACATAGTTATCTATGCTCCCGGGGATTCGCTCCCTTGCCGCCGCGATGCATCTTGAAATCCATAGGGTATATATTACCGACACGCCCTAATTAATATTTTCGGGCGTGTTTACGGGCGATATATTTCATGTTTTAAAGAGCGTACATCTATGAAATGGATAAAAAGCACGGGTTCAATTGGATTATCGCTTTTACTGTTTCTCAGCAGTTTCAGCCATTCTCTGTATGCTGCTCCCTTACGGGTAATCAGTTTATCTCCGTCAACGACAGAATTAGCCTATGCCGCCGGGCTAGGTGACAATCTGATTGCCGCCAGCGCCTACTCTGATTATCCCCCTCAAGCCCGTAAACTTGAGCAAGTCGCTAACTGGCAAGGCATCAATCTGGAACGCATTATTACCCTTAAACCTGAGCTGATTCTGGCATGGCGTGGTGGTAATCCCCAACGTCCACTGGAACAACTTGCTGCTTTCGGCATTAAAATCTTTTATTCCGACCCCACAACCATCGAACAGATAGCGCAGGATTTAGAACGACTCGCTGAATATAGTCCTCATCCAGAACAAGCAAAAAAATCCGCGACTGAACTTCGCCAACGATTTGCCAATTTGCAACAACAATATGCCACTACAACCCCCAAACCGGCCTTTTTACAATTCGGTACTTATCCTCTGTTCACTACTTCAGGACAGACACTGCAAAGTGAAGTGCTTTCAATCTGTGGCGGCAGAAATATTTTTGCCAACAGCCCTGTTCCCTGGCCTCAAGTCAGTCGTGAACAAGTACTCATCAGGAAACCTGAAATAATTGTTATCAGTGGTGGGCAAGAACAGGTCAAATTAATTGAAAATTTCTGGCATCCACAATTGCGTGCCAAAGTCATTACATTACATGAAGATTGGTTTCACCGCGCGGGACCGCGCATCATTCTGGCAGCCGAACAGCTATGCCAGCAATTGAACGATAATGGTTCCTGATCAATCAGAAACATTTAAAGGATGACAAAAATATCCCGCAAACAGGTCATATGATATTCACAGACCTATCGCGGGAAATCGCCTGAAATCAGATACTGAAAGAAGAACCACAACCACAGGTTGTCTTCGCATTAGGGTTGGTGACGATAAAACGTGAACCTTCCAGACCTTCGGTATAATCAACACAACCGCCAACTAAATATTGTAGGCTCATCGGATCAACAACCAACTCCACACCCTGTTTCTCAATGGTCATATCACCTTCATTTATTTGATCATCAAAGGTAAAACCATACTGAAAGCCACTGCATCCGCCACCGGTGATATAAACCCGTAAACGCAAGTTTGGGTTTTCTTCATCCGAAACCAAGATTTTCACTTTGTTAGCCGCGGCATCCGTAAACTGCAAAGGTAATACGATATCATCGCTCATCATTTTTACTCCAGACTGGAACTCGGCAAAAATATTCAGAAGAGAACAAAAATTTGCCGATCATTAATAACTCGAATTATCCAATACCTGATTAGTTCGTTCAAGTTTTGTCATTTCAATAACACACGAACCGCCAAAAAGTTATCGCGCATTTGTTTACCATCGCGGCTACCTTGAGTGACAAACGTGGGTCTTGTAGTTAAACCCTCCATTAATCAATTAACAATTAAGAAAGAAAAAATATTGATTTATCATCATGATTAGTTACTTTATTGAATGTTTTTCAAAGTAACCATTATGGAGTTCCTATGCGAAAAATGTTGCCACTGATGCTTGCTGTCACCTTGACAGGTTGTACCGCTCATAGCAAACAAGCCGATATTGACAGCTATACCTCGAAAAAAATTAATGAAATTATAGAAAACCAGGTAAAACCGGGAAACAAAGAGAATCCCGGTGAAATAATAAAAGACGTCTCTTATCAATTCCTGGGCACACCTTATGCCGCAAACAAACTTATTGGCTCCCCTACTGAACCTGAAAAATTAGTTATCGACTTCAACGGACTAGACTGCTTTACTTTCCTTGATTATGTCGAATCGCTAAGGAAATCCAACGACCAAAGTGATTTTGTAAAAAATCTCATCCAGACAAGATATATCGACGGAAAGATTCGCTTTTTGCAAAGAAAACATTTCTTTACAGACTGGTCAACCAGAGAAAAATTAAATGCCAAAGATGTAACGGATGAAATAAGTTCTTCTTACATTGCAATCACAAAAAGCCTGAATAAAAAGGCTGATGGTAGCGAATACATCCCCGGACTAGGTGTTACCAAAAGAGATATCAAATATATTCCCGGTGATAAGATCAATGATGCGGTTATTAAGAACCTAAAAACAGGCGATTATATAGGAATATATACCCATCTTGCCGGATTGGATGTCACACATACCGGGATTTTTATTATGACAGATCACGGCCCAATGCTAAGGAATGCATCTTCACTTGCTGCGAATAAAAAAGTTGTCGATTCACCATTTCTTGATTACGTAAAGAATAAACCCGGAATTATCGTTCTAAGAGCATTATAATCCGAGGGGCAAACGACAAACCCTCTTAAAAATAGATTCAGGAGCCTTTCATGAGCCAATCCGACATCCTCTATTCTCAGGCAAAACAACTTATTCCCGGCGGCGTCAACTCTCCGGTACGTGCATTTAATGGTGTTGGCGGTACTCCGCTGTTTATCAAACATGCTGATGGCGCTTATCTCTATGATGTTGATGGTAAAGCCTATATCGATTATGTCGGTTCCTGGGGACCCATGGTGTTGGGACATAACCACAGCGCTATCCGTAATGCTGTTATCAAAGCCGCGGAGCAAGGATTGAGTTTTGGCGCGCCCACCGCCGCTGAAGTGAAAATGGCGCAATTGGTGACTGAACTAGTGCCATCGATGGATATGGTACGCATGGTTAACTCAGGTACAGAGGCGACCATGAGTGCTATCCGTCTGGCCCGTGGTTATACCCATCGCGATAAGATCATCAAATTCGAAGGTTGCTATCACGGCCACGCTGATTGCCTGCTGGTGAAAGCCGGTTCTGGCGCATTGACCATCGGCCAACCCAACTCTCCGGGGGTTCCGGTTGATTTCGTCAAACATACGCTAACCTGTACCTATAACGATTTGAGTTCAGTTCGAGAAGCGTTTGAACAATATCCACAAGAGATCGCCTGTATTATCGTCGAACCGGTTGCGGGTAATATGAACTGCGTACCGCCACAACCAGAATTCCTCCCCGGTCTGCGTGCGCTGTGTGATGAGTTCGGTGCTCTGTTGATTATTGATGAAGTGATGACCGGTTTCCGCGTCGCTCTATCCGGTGCACAATCTTATTACGATGTCGAACCCGATATAACTTGCCTTGGCAAAATCATTGGCGGCGGTATGCCCGTTGGCGCTTTCGGTGGACGTTATGAAGTGATGGAGAAATTAGCACCAACTGGCCCTGTCTATCAAGCGGGAACCCTATCCGGCAATCCGATTGCAATGGCTGCCGGTCTTGCTTGTCTGAAAGAAGTGTCTCAACCCGGTGTACATCAGCGTTTGACTGAGCTAACAGATAATCTGGCTGCTGGCCTGACGAAATCAGCAAAAGTGGCCGGTATTCCTCTGGTGGTTAACCATGTCGGCGGTATGTTTGGCATTTTCTTTACTGATGCAGAAACCGTCACTTGCTATCAGGATGTGATGAATTGCGATATTGAGCGTTTTAAACATTTCTTCCACCTGATGCTTGATGAAGGAGTTTATTTAGCGCCTTCTGCATTTGAAGCGGGTTTTATGTCTATTGCTCATACTGATGAAGATATTCAGCGTACTGTCAATGCAGCCGCTCGCTGCTTTGCCAAGCTGAAATAATTTCTTTGTTTTCAAATAATAGCGCCGTATTTTTACGGCGCTCATTCTTGCCATCCTTCGAATGGATCACAAGATTGTTCTTGCTGACACCGCTCATCTTTACTCAGAAAATCGTCGGGAATAATAGTTGTTCCCTTCAATGCCGCAAAAAATCCAGCCCAATCGTGTGGCTTACAGGACAGTATTACATCTCCTGTCTTAGGATCTTTTCGAATAAAAACTTCATCAGAGTCAAACCGATAAGCTGCTGGCAAACATACCGCTTGACGCTTCCCATCCATAAACAATTTAGCTTTATGGCTCATACAACCTCCTGATATTGATTGGAATATCCCAAAGCCTATCACAGATCTTGATACATAAATCAAAAGAGATTTGATAATCATAAACTGATAAATCAATTTGATGTCACACTCACCGCTACGATTGCTACTGAAATATCGTAACTTGAATCATAGGCTCAGCGCCGTAGTAGGCAACAAAGACATCACCAGAACAATTTTTGCTTATGCTAAGGGAAGAAGAATTTATATACTTCGCACATTTATACCCGTCATCTTTCAAGTTGCTTCTTTGTTGGCTGCACTCACTCACCCCGGTCACATAGTTTGCCGCCGCGATGCATCTTGAAATCCATAGGGTATATAAAGAAAACCCCGAAGACTCCACCGACAGAAATCAAACTGGCATTACAAAGATTAGAGGAAATGACAGATGAAAGTTAAGGGTATTCCATTTTCAGAAGTGAAGGCGCAAGCCCTCTCATCCCCCAAAGCTCAGGCCGCTTATGAAGCTGCTAAACAGGAAGAAGAACTCTACGAGCTCATTCAAAACATGAAACAGAAAGCAGGTATTAATAGTTCGCAGTTAGCCGAACGACTAGGAGTTACTCCACCGGCAGTAGCTAAGGTTGAAAAAAACCCAATGAAAGCAAGTATTGCAACACTTGAACGCTATGCAGCAGCCTGTGGAGTAAATCTCAAAATTACTATCGCATAATACGTTAATCCCAATACCTGATATCTTAATCAAACTTCATGGTAAAGAATGACGGGTATATATATACAGCGGCATATTCGTATTCAGATGTCACGATTAGCCTCATCCCTGAGGCCAATCTCTTTATATCTCAGAAAAATTTAATCATAAAACTGACTGATACTCTCTTTTTCTTGGCCGGATACGATGACGTTTAACAGTCGTTCATAATATATAGCCATCCTATCAATGACTGCTTCTGTATACAGTTCCGGATTGTAATGGAGTTCACACTTGATATTTTGTGGCATGTATAAGAAATTCATCCCAAGTGATTCAAAAGGAATTATTTCGGTATCTATCACTTCCACCTCAAGATTTGGCAATGATAATTTTTCATCTTTAGACATGTCGATAAAATCATAGAAATTTTGTGCATCCAAATAGTTAAACAGAACGTTAAATATACCCTCCCTCGCTTTTTCTCCCATCACGTCAATCACAACAGACATGTGGATATTAGCATTCTCTATGGCGCGATGAATAGACTGACTAACCTGCTTAATGATTTCTTGTAGGCTCATTTCCTGATTAATATTGGATTTTACTATCAAGTCACCCAAGAATAACCCTATTGTTTGATGGCTTTCGATGCGAGTTCGGTCAGCTTTTGGTGAGGTAACAATAAGTTGTGATTCACCGGAGTACATAAAAAGACAAGTGTGGAACAAAGCCATAAATAACATATAAGGTGTGATTTTGTGAGTTTCACAATATTGTAAAACAGCTTTATCCAGCGAATCAGGTATTTTGATATGATGGGCATGAGACCGATATTTTGAAGCCAGATGTTTTCTGAAAGAAACAGGAAAATCGCTCTCTGGATTAACATCAGCAAATTGTTGTTGCCAGAACTTAATTTGTTTTTTAGCTACTTCAGTCACATGGATTTCTTGTAAGTCATAAACATAACCAGAATATTGCATGGCAACGGGTGGCAATGTGTTTTCTTGCCCCTGTGAATAAGCGGTATATAACTGTTTAAACTCATTCATAATGATATTGACAGACCACCCATCGGAAATAATATGGTGCACATCAATCAATAATACCGTGATTGTTTCCGAAACAGGCAGTAGAAATGTCTTGATTAATGGACCATTATAAACATCAAAAGGTGTTCTTAATTTCTCTTGCCAGAGTTTATTAATTTCAATAATAATTTGGTCTCTCTCGATTCCTCTTGGTAACGCTTCGATAACTTGAAGATTGATTTTCATACTGTTATCAGGCTGCATGAAAATTTGCCCATTTTCTTGATAAAACTTAAAACGTAAACTTTCATGTCGCGCTAAGATGGTATTTAAACTTTTTTCCAACGCACTGTGATCCAATTCTCCTGCCATCAGCAAAGTAATGGGTACGTGGAAACTGTCCTCCAACAACGCTTCTTGCACAAAATACCAATACATTTTCTGACAATAAGAAATCGGCATTTTTCCATCAAATGCATTGTGATCAGATATATTGTGTGTTGTCTTCGATGCAGATATTTCATGCTTATGACTGTGACGAATCACACTTGCAATCTGAACAATAGTTGGATTTGCAAACAGCTCATGCATATTGAAATTATTGGTTAACGTATTTCTTATGGAAGCGGTTATCTTAACTGCCAAGAGTGAATGACCACCGAGTGAGAAGAAATTATCATAAATACCAATTTGATTGATTTTTAGATGTTCTTGCCATAACTGACAGAGTTTTTCCTCGATTTCATCTCTCGGTGCGATATAAGCCTGACGACGTAAATCATTTTCATTCGGAATAGGTAACGCTTTTTTATCCACTTTATTGTTTAAATTCAGTGGAATGCGTTCCAATGGGATATAGAAACTGGGCACCATATAATCCGGCAGTTGTTTTTTCAAGGCGGATTCCAGTAGCTCTGCAAGTTCTCCACTAATAGCAGGAAGTTGCGGATAATTAGCTAAATGCGTTTGGCTGTAATCTGAACGTGCCTGCACTTGAGGTAATTCACCACGGCTGAAAATCACATCCAGTAAATCAAGCTGCTGCTGTGACCATGTAAGTTCACACTGGTAGCCGCACTGTTCCGCATATTGAAGTAAGGATTCGAGGGCCAAAACTTGCTCTGCGGCTTCTGGAGAAAAATCGCCAACATCTTTTGGTAGAAAAATAATCTGATTAGATGGCCAATGGCGTAGACCTTCCGCTAAATCAAAATCATCTTTGATACGGGCATTAGGAATACCAGAGACACCAAATGTATCGAATTTCCCTGTCTCCAACACATGATAAAGATCTTCAATAGAGTTAAAATCGCACCAAGTTAGGGGTAAATTGCAACATAATTCCGCATTTTTATCGCACTTGTGTAATATCACTTCATAACGATAACGCAGCATTTCATTGTCGCCAACACCACGTTTAACCAAAATATCCACTCTTCCAATTTCAGGGTAACGCGTCGGCAATTGTGCAAAATAAGTTGGACTCAATAAAAACTCTTTTTCTTTCTGTAGACGCTGTTGAATACGGTTTGCCAACGTACCCACCGAAATACGTTGCCCATTCAGGCGATTTTTCTCGATGGCTGTTACATGTGCAGTTAACAAATCTAAGTTACGGATGTCTCCTAGCAGAATTTTTCCCCCGGATTTAACCGCGGGTAATAACTGGGTAATGACTTTTTCCAGATATTGAATATTGGGGAAGTATTGAACAACGGAATTAATCACAACGGTATCGAACTGATCAGGCGTGATAGTGCCCAAATTCAGTGCATCTCCCCTTCTTAGCTCCACGTGCGACCAGCCACGCTGTTGCAAAATCTTCTGGTGACGCGCCAATACCTCCGCTGAAATATCCGTGGCTAATACTGATTCGCATCGTCCAGCGTAACGATATAACAATAAGCCCGATCCACAGCCAATTTCCAATAAGCTTCTGGGGTACAGGAATTCAATCCGCTGCATAGTTCCCATCCGCCACTCTTCCATTTGATCTAACACAACTGGCTGTTCGGTATAGCTGTTCATCCAACTATCAAAATCACTATTATTATCGCTCTCATCGGTAGCATCGGTAGCAATATTTTCTGTTATCTCCCGCCGATACTGACCATCAAAGATCTCTGTCCAGCTTTCAATGTAATCGGCATTAAAATCGGCTGCTTTCTCCGCCAACCAATTGGTACTCGGGCAAACATAAGCAATGAGTTTCCTCTCTTCACTGTCATGATCATCAACGATCACGGCAGCATTACTTAAAATCTCCTGCCCCGCCAGTACCGACTCAATTTCACCCAATTCAATGCGATGGCTGCGAATTTTGATCTGCGAATCCCGGCGGCCAATAAACTCCAACTCACCTTCCGGCGTCCAGCGTACTAAATCACCAGTACAGTAAAGTCGGTCTGCCGGGTTGGTACTGAAAGGATCTCGGATAAACTGTTTTTCCGTGATATCCGGTGCATTCCGGTAACCACGCGCCAGTTGAATGCCGCCGATATGCAGTTCCCCGACAGCACCAAGAGGCAGCAGATTACCGTCGGCATTCAGGATTCGCATCACGGTATTCGGCAACGGTTTTCCAATCGTCACTCGCTTATTTGCTGTTAATAAGGCGGAGGTCACAATCGAAGTACACTCTGTTGGGCCATAAACGTTAAACAGCTTTCTGCTCTGCGACCACTGCGCGGCGATATGCGGTGCCACGGCTTCCCCTGCCAACAACAAGGTTGAAACTGTGCGCCATTTGTTGAAATCCAAATGAGGCAACAGCGCTGGCGGGAGTACAGCATGGGTAATGTGGTATTTTTCAACCATCTCATCCAACCATTCAGGCGAGCGGCGATGTGTTTCTGCAATCAAATACAATGTGGCGCCATAGGCCAAGGTCATTGCCATTTCCAACACTGCGGCGTCGAAGCTCCAGGAAGCAAACTGCAACCCGCGAATATCAGCATCCGCACCAAATAACGCGGCTTGTGCTTGCGCCAGATTCACCCACCCCTTGTGCTCCAACATCGCGCCTTTTGGTCGGCCGGTAGAGCCAGAGGTATAAATGACATAGGCCAGATGATTTTCTGTCAGGGGCACCGGACGATGCACGATATTGCCGGTAGGCAGGTTTTGTACATATAAATGTACCGTTTCAGCATCCAGACAGATAACGCGTTGCTGACTGATAGGCAATTTATCAACCAGCGGTGTTTCGGTCAGGATAACTTCAGCCCCGCTGTGCTCCAGCATGTATTGCAGGCGCGCTTGCGGATAACTGGCATCCAAAGGCACATAAGCACCACCCGCTTTGAGGATGCCCAGCAGTGCAATCACTGTTTGCAACGACCGGGGAAGGCAAATTGCAACCAAGGTATCTGGCTGGATACCTTGCTCAATCAGGTAATGCGCCAATTGATTGGCCTGAACATTAACCGCCTGATAATTTAAGGTTTCCTCACCAAAAACCAGCGCGTTTTTTTCAGGATTCAGTGCCACCTGTTCTTCAAACAGTTCATGGAAGCAACGCCCTTGTGGATAATGGTTCTGCGGCCCATTTAATTCATGCAGTAAAATATGCTTTTCAGCTTCTGACAATAATGGGAGTTCATGAATGGAGGGCTCTTTATTGACTGAGTCATCTGTCATTACCTCAACAATGCCAGAAAGCAAGGTTGCGTAATTGGCGATAAATCTTTCAATGGTATTACTATCGAACAGACTGGTATTTGAAATCCATACTATAGATAATTCGTCTGTCTGTTCTTCTTCAAAAACATGGATTTCCAAATCAAACCGAGTTGTTCTGAGTAAATTATCCCCGAGTTCAATAATATCATCCTGTCCCAGTATTGCGTCACGTTGGTTATTCTGTACTGCAAACATGATCTGAAATACCGGATTATAATTTAAGCTTCGTTCCGGGCTGAGCTTTTCCACCAACATCTCAAACGGCAAAGCTTGATGTTCATAAGCATCTAGGATGGTACGGCTGTTCTGTTTTAATAATTCACTGAACGTCGGCTGACCGGATAAATCTGTTCTAATAACCAATGAATTAACAAAAAAACCGATCAGAGGTTCAATATCAGGATGTTGTCTGCCGGCAATAGCTGTTCCAACCAGAATATCTTTTTCATTGCTATAGCGGCTCAGTAATACGGTAAAAGCCGTTTCCAGGAACATAAATAGTGTAACGTTATGTTTGGTGCATAATGCTCTAATTGCTTGGGTAAGATGTGCTGAAATACGCTGTAGATGAAGCCGTCCTTCAATATTTTGTTTTTCCGGACGTGGATTATCCAGCGGCACACGGTGGACGGGTGAAATTCCAGCTAACTGATTCTGCCAGTATGTCAGTTGTTTTTTCAGCACATCACCTTGCAACCAACTCTGTTGCCACTGGGCATAATCGGCATATTGAATTCTCAGCGGCGGTAGCGGATTTGCCTTACCCTGACAATAAGCTTTGTATAACGTGAAAAATTCATGGAGAAATATTGCCATCGACCAGCCATCGAAGGCGATATGATGTATCGTATAAATAATAAGATAATCATCTTCTGCCAATTTTATTAACCGGACGCGCAGCATCAAATCGGTATTCAGGTTGAAAATTAGATTTTCTTCTTCCTTACTAATTTGTTTTACCTGATCGTTTTTCTCAGTTTCAGACAACGCAGATAAATCATGATCTGTAATCGGTAAATCATAATCCGCGGCAATAAATTGCCGCGGTTCATTATTGATGATTTTAAAATGGGTACGCAGGACTTCATGGCGTTCAAGTAATGCCTTAACGGCTGCCTCAAACGCCTCTATGTTAATGGATTCCCGCAGCCTGAAATCCCCCATACAGTTATATTGGCGACTACCTCCATCCAGTTGATCAATAAACCATAGTCGTTGTTGGGCAAATGAAAGCGGATAATGTTCTGCTTTACCATCACGCTGAATATCTTGCAAAAAGTGATGCGTTTGAGTTTGCTCTTCTGCATCAAGCTGGTTCAGAAAATCAATCAACTCCTGTTTATGCTGTTTCCATTCACTGAGCAATTCGGGTGGAATACTGCTGCGGCGAGTCTCGTATTGTAAACGATTATCAGTAACGAACAGAGTAATTCCCTGCTCTAAAGATTCATTGATAATTCGCGCGGCATTTCTCATATATCACCTTTCAATAGTTCTTGCGTTGTTTCTTTCCCAGCCTGGAAATGTTTTCTTTTTTCTTTGATAAGATGAATAGTGACCACCTGTGATAGCTGCTCAAGTGTCGGGTGTTCAAAAACACTTCTCAACGGAACTTCTATTTCTAATTCGTTACGTATTGAACTAATAAGGCGGGTTGCTTGAAGTGAATGTCCACCCAATGTGAAGAAATTGTCATAGATGCCTACTTGGCTGACATTCAATAACCGCTTCCATAACTGACCAATCTTAATTTCTATTTCATTTCTTGGTGCCACATAGTTTTGTCGGCGTAAATCATCTTCATTTGGGATCGGTAACGCTTTTTTATCCACTTTGTTATTTAATGTGAGTGGCATTCGTTCCAGTGGAATATAGAGACTTGGCACCATATATTCTGGCAGTTGCTGTTTCAGTGCGGATTCGAGTAATTCTGACAGTTCCCCACTGATGGCCGAAATTTGCGGATAATTAGCTAAATGGGTTTGATTATAGTCAGCACGTGCTTGTACCGGCGGTAACTCTCCACGACTAAAAATCACATCCAGCAAATCAGGTTGCTGTTGTGACCATGTAATGCCGCATTGATAACCACATTGTTCAGCGTATTGCAATAAGGATTCGAATTCCTGAACCTGTTGTAATGCCTGTGGGGAGAAACTGCCAACATTTGCGGGTGGCGTTATCATCTGATTGGCTGACCAGTGACGCAGCCCTTCTGCCAAAGTGAGGTCATCTTTAATTCTGGCGTTGGGGATACCTGAAACACCCAATATATCCTCGGTGCCCATCTGTAACAAATTACGCAGACTGTCAAAAGAATCGAAATGATGCCAACTTGAAAGCAATTCATTACAAGATTTGGTCTTTTCACCTCTTTTGTGCAATATGACATCGTAACGATAACGCAACATTTCATTGTCGCCGATGCCACGTTTAACCAGAATATCAACCCGACCAATTTCGGGGTAACGCTCCGGTAATTGGGCAAAATAAGTTGGACTGAGTAAAAACTCGGGTTCTTGTTGTAAACGCCGCTGAACACGGTTCGCCAGCGTCCCTACCTGAATACGCTGCCCGTTAAGATGACTTTGCTCTATTGCTGTAGCATGGGCGGTTAATAGATCTAAATTGCGGATATCTCCCAGCAAAATTTTCCCACCCGCTTCCACCGCCAGTATTAACTGTTCAAGTACTTTTTCCAGATATTGAACATTGGGGAAATATTGGATAACCGAGTTAATCACGACAGTATCAAATTCATCAGCGCTCAATGTTCCTAAGTTGAGCGCATCGCCTCTTCTGAGCTGCACATGTGACCAGCCACGTTGTTGCAGAATATGTTGATGCCGATTTAAAACCTCAGCCGAAATATCGGTCGCCACCACTGATTCGCACTGTTCAGCATAGCGATACAACAATAATCCGGTACCACAACCAATTTCCAGTAAGCGATGAGGATGCAGGGCTTTAATCCTGTGCATGATTCCTGTTAACCATTCCTCCATTTGCTCAAGGGCAATCGGCTGTTCAGTATAGCTGTTCATCCAGCCGCCGAAATCACTGTCTGATGCAACTACATCACCTTTCTGAGTGCTCTCTTTTTGAGTACTATTCGTTGTAGGCTTCGTTGTGGTTTGACGGTACTGATCATCAAAAATTTCTGTCCAGTTCTCAACGCTGCTTGCGTTAAATTCAACCGCTTTCTCACCTAACCACTCTGTGCTTGGGCAGACATACGCAATGAGTTTTTTATCTTCATCTTGACCATAAGCGACCACAACAGCACTACTTAAAGCATCATGCCCGGACAAAACTGTCTCGATTTCACCCAACTCTATGCGGTGACTACGGATCTTAACCTGAGAGTCAACACGGCCGATAAATTCCAATTGACCATTCGGTGTCCAACGCACTAAATCGCCCGTTCGATAAAGCCTGTTTTCCCCGCCATCCGTTGAGTGTGGGCTGAATGGATCACGGATAAACTGCCTTGCTGTGATTTCCGGTGCGTTTCGGTAACCACGAGCTAACTGAACACCGCCAATATACAGTTCCCCGATAACGCCCATCGGAGCCAAATTACCTTCTGGATCAAGAATACGCATCACAACGTTAGGCAACGGTTTTCCAATCGTAATCTTCTCGTCAGTGAGTAAAGCAGTGGTGACAATGGATGTACATTCTGTCGGACCATATACGTTAAACAGTTTTCTATTCTGTGACCAACGAACAGCAATCTGTGGTGGCACGGCTTCACCCGCCAAAAGCAAAGTTGAGACAGAACGCCATTTATTAAAATTCAGATGAGGAAGCAGGGCCGGTGGTAGTACCGCATGGGTTATCTGATGTTTTTCAACCACTTCATCCAACAGTTCAGGGGAACGCCGTTGGGTTTCGGAAATCAAATACAATGTTGCGCCATAGGCCAATGTCATCGACATCTCTAAGATCATGGCGTCAAAACTCCAGGAAGCAAACTGCAACCCCCGGCAATGGGAATCAATGCCAAATAAATCTGCTTGCGAGAATGCCAGATTAACCCACCCCCTATGTTCCAGCATCACCCCTTTCGGTTTACCGGTAGAGCCGGAAGTATAAATCACATAAGCCAGATGATTTTCCGTGAGCGGAAGTGGGCGCTCAGTAATATTATCTGTAGACATATGTTGTAGCTGAGACTGTACCGTCTCTGTATCCAAACAAATCACTTTCTGCTGGCTGATTGGCAGTTTTTCAACCAGGTGAGTTTCGGTCAGGATGAATTCGACTTCACTGTGATCCAACATATATTGAAGGCGGGCTTTCGGATAACTGGGGTCTAACGGTACATAAGCGCCACCCGCTTTAAGAATACCCAATAATGCCACAACAGCTTGCAATGACCTTGGTATGCAAAATGCAACCAACGTGCCCGGTATGATCCCCTGTTCGAGCAGATAGTGAGCCAATTGGTTCGCTTGTTCATTTAATGATTGATAGCTCAGGGAGTCATCGCCCAAAATCAGTGCATTTTTTTCAGGGTGTTGTGATACCTGCTCTTCGAAGAGTTCATGGAAACATTTCCCGGTCGGATAAGGAATTTGTGGCCCACTCCATTCATGCAGTAAGGTATTCCGTTCAGCATCCGCCAATAATGGAAGGTCATGAACGGACGGCTCGCTGATACCCGCATGATGCTTCATCACATCAACAATATTAGTCAGCAAAATTTCGTAATTGGCGATTAATCTGTTAATGGTCGCATTTCTGAACAGGCTGGTGTCAGAGATCCATCCAATGGATAACTCACCTTCGTCTTCTTCATAGATATGAACTTCCAAATCAAATCGGGTGGTCAGCAGAGAACGTTCTTTAGATGTCACGATGCTATCCTGCTCCAGCGTTGTATCCCGTTGATTATTCTGTACTGCAAACATGATCTGGAAAATAGGATTATAATTTAAATTCCGTTCTGGGCTGATTTTCTCCACCAACATCTCAAAAGGCAGGTCTTGATGTGCATAAGCATCCAGGATCGTACGACTATTTTGTTTTAATAGTTCACTGAATGTCGGCTGACCGGATAAATCCGTTCTGATCACCAGTGAATTGACGAAAAATCCAATCAAAGGCTCAGTGTCACGGTGTCTTCGTCCGGCAAGCGGCATGCCAACCAGAATATCCTTTTCACTACTGTAACGACTCAACAACACAGCAAAAGCCGTTTCCAGAAACATAAATAACGTCACTTCATGTTTGGCGCACAGTGCTCGTATTTCTTGGGTCAACGCTTTTGAAATACGTTGTGGATGAACATTCCCTTCAAAATTTTGTTTTTCTGGTCGAGGATTATCCAATGGAAAACGGTGAAGAGGAGAAATAGCTGATAATTGGTTTTGCCAGTAATCCAGTTGTTTTTCCAGAATATCCCCTTGCAGCCAATCCCGTTGCCATTGTGAATAATCAGTATATTGAACGGGTAATGGTGGCAGAGGATTACCCTCGCCTTGGCAATAAGCACGATATAATGTCAGCAGCTCACTGATAAAGATTGCCAGCGACCAGCCATCACAAGCGATATGATGAATCGTATAGAGAATGAAATAATCATCATCTGCTAATTTTAGCAACCGAATACGCAGCATCAGGTCAGTGCTGAGATTAACAGCTTGTTTCCACTCTTGCTCACCGAGTTGTTTAACCTGTTGTTGCTGCTCAAATTCTGCAAGTGTGGACAGATCATGTATGGTAATCGGCAAATCATAAGCAGTCGCGATAACCTGCCGGGGCTCATTATCAATAATTTTGAAATAAGTACGCAGCGATTCATGACGTTCAAGTAATGTTGCTATAGCCGCCTCAAAAGCGTTGAGATTGAGCGACTCTCTCAACCTGAAATCACCTGTGCAGTTATATTGCGGACTGCCTTCGGTGAGTTGATCGATTAACCACAAACGCTGTTGAGCAAATGAAAGTGGGTAATGTTCCGCACGATCATAACGCGGAATACCTTGCAGTCGGTGAGTGTCCGAATCCTCTTCTGAATCGATTTGCTTCAGGAAATCAATCAATTCTTGTTTATATTGTTTCCATTCATTAAGCAGTTCCGGAGGAATGCTGTCTCGGCTGGTTTTATATTTCAGTTTGTTATCAATAACAAACAGAGTAATTCCTTGATTTAAAGCTTCATTGATAATTTGTGCCGCATTTTTCATATATCACCTTCCAATAGTTTCTGTGTTGTCTCTTGTCCAGCCTGGAAATGCTTTCTTTTTTCTTTAACCTGATGAATCGTGGCAATTCGTGCTAATCGCTCCAGTGTTGGATGCTCAAAGACACTGCTCAACGGTATTTCAATGTTTAGATCATTGCGTATTAAGCTGATAAGGCGGGTTGCCTGAAGAGAGTGACCACCCAGCACAAAAAAGTTGTCATAAATGCCGACTTGACTAACGCCCAACACTTCTTGCCATAACTGACTGATTTTTCTCTCTACTTCATTTCTTGGCGCGACATAACCTTGTTGGCGGAAATCATTTTCATTTGGAATAGGCAACGCTTTTTTGTCCACTTTGTTATTTAACGTGAGTGGCATTCGCTCTAGCGGAATATAAAGGCTTGGCACCATGTATTCTGGTAATTGTTTTTTCAGTGCTGATTCAAGTAGCTCAGAAAGTTCAGCTTTAATATCGGAGGATTGAGAAACGTTGTCGGTATTAAATTTTAGCCCTTTTTTATCCAGCCAATCTTTGGTTGGACAAACATAGGCAATCAATCTTTTATCGTTCCCATAAGTCATAACCGCAGCACTGCTTAAAGCATCATGCCCGACCAGTACAGTTTCGATTTCTCCCAACTCAATCCTGAATCCTCTAATCTTGACTTGAGAGTCAATCCGGTCAATAAATTCCACACTACCATCAGGCAACCAACGGGCTAAATCTCCCGTTCGGTATAAACGTTGGGATTGGGATTTGCCCGTCAAATCAGTCATAAATTTCGTTGCGTTTGTTTCAGGAGAATTCAAATACCCGCGTGCCAGTTGGATGCCGCCAATACATAATTCCCCGGCAACACCAATAGGAACTAAATTGCCTGATGGATCAAGAATACGGATAACGGTATTAGGCAATGGTTTCCCAATCGTAATTTTGTCATCCGTTAATAAGCCCGAAGTCACAATAGCAGTACACTCTGTCGGGCCATAGACGTTGAACAGTTTTCTGCCCTGTGACCAATGAACGGCGATCTGTGGCGGTACCGCTTCCCCCGCTAAAAGTAAGGTTGAAACGGAACGCCATTTGTTAAAGTCTAGGTAAGGCAGCAAAGCGGGTGGTAATACAGCATGGGTAATCTGGTGTTTATCAACTAACTCATCCAAATATTCAGGGCTATGCTGTTGAGTTTCTGAAATTAAATAAAGTGCGGCTCCATACGCCAGTGTCATCGATATTTCTAAGATCATGGCATCAAAGCTCCAGGAAGCGAACTGCAATCCCCGGCTATATGAATCAACACCAAATAAACCCGCCTGCGAAAGTGCCAGATTTACCCACCCCTTATGTTCCAACATAACTCCTTTCGGTTTACCCGTAGAACCAGAGGTATAAATAACGTAAGCCAGATTATTTTCCGTTAGTGGGAATGGGCGTTCAGCGATATTGTCCGCAGGCATGTGCTGCAATTGTGATTGTATTGTCTCAGTATCCAAACAGATGACTTTCTGTTGGCTGATTGGGAGTTTTTCTATCAGATTTGTTTCGGTCAGAATGAACTCAGCTTCGCTGTGTTCTAACATATATTGAAGACGGGATTTCGGATAGCTGGGATCTAACGGCAAATAAGCTCCGCCGGCTTTAATAATCCCCAGTAGCGCGACTACAGCGCGTATTGAACGAGGAATACAGAGCGCGACCAATGTTTCTGGTTTGATCTTTTGTTCTATCAAGTAGTGAGCAAGTTGGTTAGCTTGTTTATTTAGTTCCTGATAACTTAATGAATTGCCGTCAAAAATAACGGCTATTTTTTCAGGATACCGCGCAGCTTGTTGCTCAAATAGTTCATGAAAACAGCCGCCATGCTGGATATGATCCTGCGGGCCATTCCATTCATGTAATAAAGTCTGTATTTCAGCTTCTGCTAACAGAGGAATATCATGGACAGAGGGTTCCTTGTATATCAGATCGGAACCAATGCATGGCTTCATGACACTAACAATATTAGCAAGCAAGGTTTCATAATTGGCGAGTAATCTTTCAATAGTCATATTGTTGAACAAGCTGCTGTCATAAACCCATAACAGGGATAATCCCCCCTCCTCTTCTTCATAAATATGAATTTCCAAATCAAATCGGACTTTCAAAAGCAGACGTTCTTCAAACTCAATATTATTATCCTGCGCCAGTACCGTATCACACTGAGTATTCTCCAGAGTAAAAGCGATTTGGAATATCGGGTTATAATTTAAGTTTCGTCCCGGACTCATTTGTTCTACCAGCATTTGAAATGGCAGATCTTGATGTGCATAAGCATCCAGAATAGTGCGACTGTTCTGCTTTAATAATTCACTGAAAGTGGGCTGGCCGGATAAATCCGTTCTGATCACCAGAGAGTTAACAAAAAAGCCAATCAGAGGCTCAATATCATGGTGCCTTCTCCCTGCAAGTGGTGTTCCGACCAGAATATCTTTTTCATTACTGTAACGACTCAACAATACGGCAAAGGCTGTCTCCAGAAACATGAATAATGTGACTTCATGTTGGTGACATAATACTCTTATTTCTTGTGTCAAATCCTTTGAAATACGTTGTTCATTAAGCCGCCCCTCAAAACTCTGTTTCTCTGGTCGTGGGTTATCCAGTGGAAAACGGTGAAGTGGAGAAATACCTGATAACTGGGTTTGCCAATAATCCAGTTGTTTTTCCAGAATATCGCCTTGCAGCCAATTTCGTTGCCATTGAGCATAATCGGTATATTGGATTTTAAGTGGCGGTAATGGGGCTATTTCTCCTTTACTATACGCGCGATATAAGGTGATAAGTTCATTGACAAAGATCTCTATTGACCAGCTATCACAGGCAATATGGTGAATGGTATAGATAATCACATAATCATTTTCAGCTAGCTTTATCAAGCGAATACGCAACATCAAATCAGTACTGAGGTTAAAAACCAAGTTATCTTCTTCTTTACTGAATCTTTTGATTTGAGATTCTTGCTCAGTTTCAGAGAATGCGGTCAAATCATGTCGTGTAATGGGTAAATCATAGCAATGTGTTATGACTTGCCGTGGCTCATTATCAATAACTTTAATATGGGTACGTAACGCCTCATGACGCTCAAGCAATGTTTTTACCGCAGCCTTAAAAGCGTTGAAATTCAGTTGTTCCCGTAATCTCAAATATCCGGGACAATTATATTGAGGACTACCTTCGGTAAGTTGGTCGATAAACCACAGGCGTTGTTGAGCAAATGAGAGTGGATAATGTTCTGCATTGCCATCACGTTGGATATTCTGTAATTGATATGTTTGAATTTCTTCTTCTGCATCGATCTGGCTCAGGAAGTCGATCAACTCTTGTTTATAATTTTTCCATTCATTGAATAATTCCGCAGGGATACTATCACGGCCAGTTTCGTATTGTAATCGGTTATCAGCAACAAACAGAGTAATTCCTTGATTTAAAGCCTCATTCACAATTTGCGCTGCATTCTTCATATATCTCCTTGAAAATATAATATCAAATTATTTACACGCGTGATTATTTATCATGTCCATAATTGTAAAATAATAAATTTCCAATCATGTTAGCATATGGGCATCGAAAATCATTAGTGACGTTGTTTGATCTTGTTATCAAAATAGCGAAAAAAATAAATCATTTTTCATAATTATAACCACACCCTATTTTATTATTATCTGTTATTCCTATAGGAAATGAATTCAAAAATATTTTCACTTTTTCGCGCAACTGCCACATATACTGGCAGCAATGATTTCGTGTCACCGTTTCATACAGAGATTGCACAGGCGTTCAAATTTATTCAGCTAAGGATAATAAACATATAAAATAATAGGTTAATAGGATGACGGGCCAGACAATCATTGACCAGTCGGATTTTATGAATACTGTAATTATCCAAAATTAACGTTAGAGTTTCAGTGTGACAATATTTACCCAAGATATTGATAAATACTTAAATATTCATTACCATTATTTATACAACCTCTTTATTCATATTTTACCGCCAGTATATATACCCTACGGATTTCAAGATGCATCGCGACGGCAAGGGAGCGAATCCCCGGGAGCATAGCGAACTATGTGACCGGGGTGAGTGAGTGCAGCCAATAAAGAGGCAACTTGAAATCTATAAGGTATATTGCTTCTGCTTATTCCGCTTTTGAGATATTTCTACCATGTCACATTTTCAGCATGAAGGAAAGTTATTGTCTCAACTTGTTCAAGTAAATCATGGGATAATTGTATATAAATCTTTTCCTCAGATTCAGATACATTGTAAAGGTAGAGGTCTTTCCAACCATATTGACAGTTAAACACCTGACATGGCGGAAAGGACTTAATTGCCGCCCCAAAATACTCCTCAACCCATTCACGCGTCATTGGATTAACCAAAGGGGATGGCAATTGATTTGGATAAACATAACCGGTCCGTTCTTCATCGATCAATGTCAGAGTAACATGTGTTAATTTCTTACTGTTCCGGTCAAAAGCCAAAAATACTCCCTCCTTCTGCATATCTAACGACACATAATCGTCACCAGAATCTCCCCTAGGTTTACTCTTATAAGGAATTAGACCTTCATCAAAAATTTCCTGATAGGTTTTACCCAAACTATTAATTAATGCATTAACATTGATCGCCATTATTTATATAACCTCTGTTTCATATCTGACCTCTAGCATATAAACATGGATAACGATTTATTAGCCGCTATCCAATAAAGATAGAAAACTGAAAAAAATATCCCAGAAAACGTCTATACAACTTGCTCAAATGCTAATACATCTACTCGCAAATCAGTTAAATATGAAAAATGAATATTTGTATTAGGGTATTGTTCGCTTAGTTTAAGTATATAAGCATCAAACCCACCCATAAGCCCTATTACCGGAACTTTTTTTGGACCACCGCTGGAATCAGGTTCCCCCATGAGTGTTCTAACGGTTGTTTTATCCATTGAGTTTAAAAATGGAGGAGGCATATCGCCATTATATGAATCATTATTATCATAAACATTGATTAATACAAACTCCACTGAATGCGGCCTCCTTGAAACATTGTGAAAAGTTAGCCTCAGACCGGGTTCTGGTTTACAAAAAAATTCATCGTCTCCTTCAAAGAAATATTCAAACTTATTAGCTGGAATAATCTCTTTTTCAATTAGTTGCTCCGCTGTTTGTCCCAAGTTATCAATTAACTCTTTAATGTTGATTACCATTATTTTCATAACCCCTGTTCTTGATTGAGCTAAGGCTATATTCCCCGCTCAAAAACCAACCCTCTAACACGCAAATCAGTTAAATATAATCGCGGAAATCCTTTTCCTAATTTACCGAATCCCTTTTATTTTTTGAAGCCAGGTTTGCCGTTTTTAGCTCGCCATTCTTTTATAACTTTAAGCACACCTCCAGGACTATCTTCAACTCCATTTTCTGGGTAAAAAATTAGTCCATTTCGTCTGGGGTGCTCGGTAATTATCTCAATATGTTTTACTAAACTGTGATATTCGTTCTCAGTTTTACATTCACCATCGAAGATTTTATTCAGCAGAACTAAAAATTCAGCTTCTGTATAATCTTCCAACTTATTTTTCAGTTCCATTCTACTTTACCTCTTTATTTAAATGAGTTGGCTATTAAAACGGTTTCCCTCTTATTATTGACTACCAACGTACTTCTGAGGTGGGTAAGAATGTCACTGATATAACTTGCTCCAATAGATCATAATCAAACTTCATACTAGTCGGAATACGAAAATCCAGCAATGTATATAACTCAGTCCAGCCAATGTCTTTTTTGAGCCTTTTTCTCGGTGGAAGAAATTTTTCTGGTTTGCCAAATTGTTCATGAACCCACTGTCGGCACATCAATGGAATTAATGGTGAAGGCAGCTCATTAGTAAACTGGTATAAAGAATTCTTCTCGTCAAACAAAGTTAATGTAATTTCTTTTAATCGCTTTCCTTCCCGATGGAAAGACAGAAAGACGCCTTCTTTAACCATATCCAAGCACACTACACTATCACCGGCAAAACCACTTGGTTTCGTTTTATAAGGGATTAACCCTTCATCAAAAATTTCTTGATAGGTTTTCCCCAAACTATTAATTAATTCTTCAACATTGATCGTCACTATTTATATAACCTCTTTATTTATATCTGACCTATAGCATATAAACATGGATAATGGTTTATTAACTGCTATAAAATGAAAGTAGAAAAATATTCCAGAAAGCGTTTATACAATATGCTCAAAGATTAATGCATGTACCCGTAAATCAGCCAAATAGAGAAAACGAATTTCTGTATTAGGATATTGCTCACTCAACTTATGTGTATAAGAATCATATCCACCGACCATGCCAATGACAGGGATCTTTTCTGGGCCACCAGCAGAATCTGGTTCCCCCATAAGTGCTCTAACAATTGTTCTATCCATTGAATGTAAAAATGGATAAGGCAATTCTCCATTATATTCTCCACTACCCTCATAAGCGTTAATAAGTGTAATTTGTACAGATTCTAATATACTTGAATCAGCGTGAAACACTAATGTAAGGCCAACGTCAGGTCCACAATTGAACGTATCAGCATTCTCAAACAGAAACTCAAACTTTTCGGCTGGAATAAATTGTTTTTCAACTAATAGATCGGCTGTCTGTCCCAAACTTTTTATGATTGCAATAACATCCACCATTATTTGTACAACTCCTGTTCTTGATTAAACCAATCCATCTGCTATTTCGTTTTTTCAAATTACTCACAAATGAATTGGCTTTCAATAATAACCACCCATCTATTACTAACTACCAACGTACTTCTGATGTAAGCAAGAACATTACAGATTCAACACGCTCAAACAGGTCATAATCAACCTGCATACTAGTCGGCATCCGAAAATCCAATAACGTATATAGCTCTGTCCATCCAACATCCTTCTTGAGAATTCTTCGCGGAGGAAGAGCCTTTTCTGGTTTACCTAATTGTTCGTGCAGCCATTGCCTGAACATCAATGTCTTCAAAGAAGAAGGCAACTCATTAGGAAATTGGTAGGAGGATTTCTTCTGATCAAGCAAAAGAAGCTCTATAGCAAACAGAATTTTGCCATCCCTCTTAAAGGCCAAATACATACCCTCTTTAATCATATCCAAAGTGATATCAGGATCTCCTGGGTATCCTGTTGGCTTAGTCTTATAAGGGATTAACCCCTCATCAAAAATTTCCTGATAGGTTTTCCCCAAACTATTAATTAATGCATTAACATTGATCGCCATTATTTATATAACCTCTGTTTCATATCTGACCTCTAGCATATAAACATGGATAACGATTTATTAACCGCTATCAAATAAAAGTAAAAAAACACTCCAGAATACGTTTATTCAAAACGTTCAAATATTAAAGCATGTACCCTTAGATCAGCTAAATAGAGAAGACGAATTTCCGTATTAGGATATTGCTCATTCAGCTTATGTGTATAAGAATCATATCCACCAACCATGCCAATGACAGGGATTTTTTCTGGGCCACCAGCAGAATCTGGTTCCCCCATAAGGGCTCTAACAATTGTTCTATCCATTGAATGTAAAAATGGATAAGGTATTTCTCCGTTATATGCACCGTTATTGTCATAGATATTAATCAATGTTAACTGTATCGATTTTAGCCGCTTTGAAACATCATCAAAAACAAGTCTCATACCTGATTCAGGTTTATAAAAAAACTCATCATCTCCTTCAAAGAAATATTCAAATTTATTAGCTGGAATAATCTCCTTTTCAATTAGTTGCTCCGCTGTTTGTCCCAAGTTATCAATTAACTCTTTAATGTTGATTACCATTATTTTCATAACCCCTGTTCTTGATTGAGCTAAGGCTATATTCCCCACTCAAAAACCAACCCTCTAACACGCAAATCAGTTAAATATAATCGCGGAAATCCTTTTCATCACTTACTCAATCTCTATTTTTTAAAGCCAGGTTTGCCGTTTTTGGTTCTCCATTCCTTTATCACTTCAAGCACACCTTCAGGACTATCTTCAATGCCATCTTCTGGATAGAAGATTAAATCACCGCCAGAGGGGTGTTCTGAAATTCTTTCAAATTCATCTATAGCTTCTGATTCTTCCTCCTCTGTTCGAAAATTTCCATTAAATATTTTCTTTATCAAGGATAAAAATTCATTTTCAGTAATATTCATTACATTATTTTCCATAGTTTATTCACCTCCAACTATGTAGTTCACCATGTCTCTTTGGCGTAACAACACTAATGTTGTCAACATTATAAACATCTCCACCTTTAGAAATAGGCTTTTTATGATGTAACTCGTATTTTTTCTTTTTTCCTTTCCATTCGTCTTTCCTTGGAGCTGGAGCTTTTCCTTTTTTCATATTTCCCATATTCGCAGTTTTAAATTGCTTAGAAAACTCAGGGTCATTAGCAACTTCTTTCCAAAACGCATTCCTGAAATTATCAAAGTTATTAAACTTCCTCCCACGCAACTTATCTGCTATCTGACTGGGAATTGGTGCTCCCATACCTTGCCCTGCGCGACTTAACCAGTTTCCTTCGATTTTTTGTCCCCGACCAGTTACCACTCCCGGTTGATTCCGAGGAGTATTAAACATCACATAGATCGGCTCTATGCCTGAATCGGCTGGGAATACCAGAATATAATCACGGAAATCCTTTTCCTACGTTACGGGCAGCGATTTAATATCGCTATCCACTTTACCAAAGACAAATAATTAGAAATCACACTTCACTCAAATTTTTTTAAAAGTTATATTACTCACCTTCTGATCTGTAGAATACGCAAAAATTATTCGTGTATTTGGGTACTGATCGCTCATTCGGTCAATATAAGTATCCCATCCTCCAACCATTCCAATAACTGGCAATTTAACAGCGCCCTTTGTCTCTGATGGCTCTCCTAGCACAGATTTAACCTTTGTCTTATCCATTTCAGACAAAAATGGGGGCGGCATTTCACCTCTATAAATCTTCATCCTTGGCCCAGATTTAATTAGAGTAATACCGACTGAGATTAACAACCTTGATTTATCTTCAAAAACTAACGTTAATCCATCCTCTGGTATACAGAGAAATTCATCGTCTCCTTCAAACAAATATTCAAACTTTCCTGTCGGGATAAGTTGTTTTTCAATTAATAGATCTGCTGTTTTCCCTAGACTATGAATTATTTCAACAATATCTCTCATTACCTGTACCATCCTTTCTCTTGATTAAATTTATGTAAGTCTTTCCGGGCATTATTCAATTGACTATCAGTATAACCTTCTTCTTTCAGACCTGGAGTCATAGCATCAAAGTTACTATCAACTGCTGCTTTCAAATCGGATGCATCCTGAATCCTTTTCGTTGGTGTATTTCGCCCGCCATAAGTTTCACTATATTTTTGATGAACCCAGCGAGAAACAGCAATACAAACGCTATTCTCTAAGATATTTTTGAGCACACCAGAATCTAATTCTCCGTACCTTTCAATCAAATAAATTTTCAATGCCGCCTTAGAAGGAATATGATCAATATCCAACCCATCATTACGGCTACGTCCAGCCAGATCCTGATATTCTCCCACTTCCAACGGTTTCACCGGCGGTTTACTCAAATACACATACACCGGCGGCATATTAGGAACAGGGAGGATCAGAATATAATCACGAAAATCCTTCTCTTCCGGCATAGGTAACGATTCAATATCGCTGCCCACTTTCTCCGGGATCGGCAACACGGTTATTTGCGACGGAATAAACGGTTGTTCTTCATTCCCGGTATGGGCTGGAACCTTGAATTCCTGTTCATTCGGCGTCCATAAAATTATCGGCCGGTATTCTCCCGGTTCCCAGAACTCGTAATTACCGGTAGTCCGATTCAGCGTCATCATGCGAACCGGCACTTTATCCAAGCCGCCTTCCGGGCTGACGTGATATCCCTGAACCGTCATCCTGCCGCTTTTTTCATCTCTGATCCAGCGAAAACGTACACGAGTTGGTGCTTTACCGTACTGTTCCGCTATCTGTCTCAGGCGATACGGATCTAAGTAATCCTCCTCACCCTCATTCAGCTTCGGTGAATAAAACAGCCCCATTAACCCAACTGTCACCGGATTCGGTACCGCCAGCCAACGTCCTGCACTGATGGCACCGCCGCCAATGTAACGCATCACCAGCGTTTCCCCTTCCGCTACCGCGCTGCGGGCAGTGGCGGCCACAGCGGTAGCGGCGGCTTCGGCTTTATCTTCACCACTACGGAACCACCGTTTATACCACGGTAATTTTTTATCCTGCGGTTTATCCGGTTCAGGCGGCTGTTTCTCACCTTGCAGAGGCGGTTCTGGTTTTTGCGGCGTCACCGGAGTGGGAGATGACGGAACCTGATATATCGCCATTCTGCCGAAGTTATCCGCCGGTTCGGCTTCGGTTCCGGCATCGGTACAACCTTTACCCCGTAAGCAGGATTTCGCAAACACCGGTATCGGAGGCTCTTTAGTCACAGGAGGTGCGGGCTGAACGTTTCTCGCTTCCTCCACCGGCGACGAGAAATTCTGGGCCGCCATATTAACAGGGGCTGTAGCCCGATTATTGGGCTGCTCCTGCTTCTCATAGCTGTCCATCTCCGAATTGATAAACCTAGCCCGACAAGGGCAAGTACTCACACTGTCCAATGTGCCAGCCAACTTACGTCCCATATCAAACACATCTGATACACCACCGACAATCGTATAACTACCGGGATGTTTGCCACAGGTGACCTTATCTCCTTCACGAGCGGTTGCCCGTCCATTAAATGTCATGGTGTGGTCACCGGTAATAATCTGTCCGCCACAGGTTGTCTTATCACCAACAAGCAAGAAATATCCTATTGCCATCTATTCATCTCTCCATTGATTTACAGTATGGAGAGTGGATCTAATTGAAATTATCGTCATATCATTATCACCATGAGTTAATACACATGATTAATAATTCACCATATTTCACTTAAAAAACATATAGGAATATTCTGAAAATTGCTTATTTTTTTGCCCCAAACAGGTGTAAAACATCATGATTTTAAACAATTTATAAACAATTACATAACATAAGCAGATAATCACCGCCATTGCGATGATCATATATACCCAATGGATTTCAAGATGGATCGCGACGGCAAGGAAGCGAATCCCCGGAAGCATAGAGAACGATGTGACCGGGGTGAGTGAGTGCAGCCAACAAAGAGGCAATTTGAAAGATGACAGGTATAAAGTCGAAAAAATAATGGTTCGGTATGTTTGGAAAGCCGTTAAACTCAGAAAATCAAAACGCTGACCATTAAAGATCAGCGCTTTGTCATTCATCTCAAATCAAATATTGATTATTGGCCAAACATCTCTCGCAACCAGCCCGGTGCTTCTTCTTGCTGTTGAACCGGTGCTGATACCGCTGTTTGTTGGCACAAACTCTGTGGATCATAAGTCCAAACCGGTAATGTTCGCCAACCACTGCCACTACAGCTAAAGCTGCCATCCTGATTAACCGCCATATCGACAATGCCTTCCGGTGGAATGTTATTCAACATCAGCGGCGTCTGATTTTCCAGATAACGGCGATATACATTCAACGCCCCTGTAGCGCCTGTCAGATTGGTCGGTCCGTTGTTATCGCGACCAACCCATGCGATCACCACTTCTTTACCATCGATTCCGGCAAACCAGCTATCACGCAGATCATTGGTAGTGCCCGTTTTACCCGCCAGATTATAACGACCAAACTTAGCATTCAGAGAACGAGAAGTTCCATTCGCCACCACCTGCTGCATACCATATAGCGTCAGATAAGCCGCCTGAGCCGGTACAGCCCGTTCAGCCTGTGGGTAACTCTGATATATCACGGTGCCATCCTCCGCGATGACAGAACGTAACGCGGAAAGCGTCGCACGATTGCCGCCACTCGTCATCGTCTGGTATTCCTGCGCCACTTCTAAAGGTGTCAAGCTAAGAGAACCCAGTAACATGGCTGGAACCTGTTGAATCACTTCCTCCGGTACGCCAAGCCGGATCAATGTGTTGCTGACATGATCAAGACCAACTGCCAATCCAAGATTCACCGTAGGAATATTCAATGAATTTGCCAGCCCATCTATCAACAGGACACGTCCACGGAAACGACGGTCATAATTTCTCGGTTCCCAAACCTTGCTGTTCGGCTGTTTTACCGCAAGAGGTTCATCCGACAGCCAAGTATTCAGTCGAAATTGATCAGGCTCACTCAATGCCGCCAAATAAGTCGAAGGTTTTGCCAGTGAACCAATTGAACGACGCGCCATCATTGCTCGGTTAAATCCAGCATACTGCGGTTGAGAACCACCAACCATCGCCCTGATTTCACCACTGATGCGATCGACAATTACCATTGCTCCTTCAAGGTCAGCAATTTTGCGAGTTTTTCTCAGGCTGGCAATCCCCTCTTCTACTGCGTTTTCAGCCGCATCTTGAGATACTGGGTCCAAAGTAGTGAAGATTTTCACGCCGGACAGATCATTCACTCTATCCCCCAGTTTGTCCTGCAACTCCTTACGAACGAGCTGCATAAACGCCGGTTGTGGGGTAATAACACCACCTTTCGGTTTTACCCCCAGTGGACGAGCACTTAATAATTTATAAAGATCTTCATCAATAATTTGCTGGTTTTGTAACAGCTTGAGCACCACATTACGGCGCTGGAGAGTGAGTTTAGGATTGCGCCACGGATTATAGAGTGAAGCGCCTTTCACCATACCAACCAGCAACGCCTGTTGATCTAAACTCAATTCATCCACGGGACGACCAAAATAGTAGAGGCTCGCCAGCGGAAATCCTCGGATCTCCCCATCACCACTTTGGCCTAAAAAAACTTCGTTCAGATACAGTTCGAGAATCCGATCTTTGCTGTAACGATAATCCATCAGCACAGCCATATAGGCTTCATTAGCTTTACGTACCAAAGTGCGTTCATTGGTCAGGAACAGGTTTCTCACCAATTGTTGCGTCAGGGTACTTCCCCCCTGAACCGTGCGCCCGGCAGTCAAGTTAGCCAGTGCTGCACGTCCAATGGAAAGAATACGAATGCCATCATGTTGATAGAAATGGCGATCTTCCGTCGCCAGCAAGGTGTTAACCAGTAAATCAGGGAAACCAGAACGCGGCACAAATAGCCGCTGCTCCCCATTGGGAGACTGCAACATGGTAATCAGCTTCGGATCAAGGCGGAAGAACCCAAACTGACGCTGATTTTCCAGATTTTCGATCCCCGCCAAACGGTTATCACTGAAAGTTAGCAGAGAGTGGATCTGCCCCTCTTTGCTGTCTGGGAAATCAAACGGACGACGCAACATTTCAATGGTTTCACCTCTGACAGAAAACTCTCCGGGACGGGTAATTTTCGTCACCTGGCGATACTGCATCCCTTCCAGCAGATGTACCATCTCTTTCTTACTGTAGTTCATGCCCGGTTCAAGATTGACCATGCGGCCATAGACCGCCGCAGGTAATTCCCAGACTCTCCCATCAATGCGATCGCGGATTTTGGCATCCAGATAGACACCATAAGCCGCCAATAATACGGCAAAAATAATGAATATCTTGAATAACAACCAGAACCAACGCCACTTTTTCTTAGGTGGACGGGAATACATTCCTTTCTTTGTCATGAGTTGATCCTCTTCATCATCGTAGTCCTCATCTTCATAGCCATTATCATCATCCAACAGATACCGTCTTTTTATTGACCGTTTACGGCGGGATACCCATTTTTTGCCTTTACGTCCGATTGGTTGACGATCTTCACCAGACATTCCAAAATTCTCCGAAACCGTTTAGATGCTATTATTGGGTTTTCATATTTTTTAATGAATTTATTCGCCGGCAAAAACAAGGGCTAAACTCTATTACGAATATTTTTTTGTCCGCCGAGTCGGTACCGTATTCGCCGGATCATCCGGCCATAAATGTTTTGGATAACGCCCTTTCATCTCTTTTTGCACTTCACGATAGGATCCTTGCCAAAAAGCAGCCAAATCCTGTGTGATCTGCAATGGCCTTTGGGCGGGTGATAGTAGTTCAAGCACCAGTGTTACCCGCCCTTTTGCCAGAGATGGGCTTTGCCGCTCACCATACATTTCCTGTATCCGAACTGATAATACCGGTGGTTTATCACTGAAATAACGGATTGCTATCCGACTGCCGGTAGGGACAGTGTAATAAATAGGCAGTTCATTATCCAGACACTGTTGTTGCTGCCAATCCAGCAAATTTTCCAGTGCCGGCAACAAATCAATCTGTTTCAGCCCTTTCAAATCACGCACACCAGTAAGGAACGGCATTAACCAATCATCAAGAGAAGCCATTAATGCATCATTATTGACTGGCGGCCACAGCATTTCAGGTAACCATTTGGCCGCACATTGGATACGGATGCACAACTGAACCGCCGCAGGTGACCAATTCAGCTCATGTAATCCCTCACTGCGTAACCAGTTTAGCAGAGCCTGTTGTAATTGCTCATCGGAAGGCTTTGCCAATCGTTGGGCTTTTACTGTCAGGCTGCCACATTGCAGCCGCTTCCAAGCCTGCAACGTCCCTTTGTTATCATCCCATTCAACGACACTCTGTTCACTGAATAAATTCGGCTGTTGCTGTATCAGTCGTTCAATATCCAGAGGACAAGCCAGCAAAATACGCGCGTCAGGATTTCTACTGTTTTGTAATAATGAAGGAGCCACCAGCCACGATTCGCCAGATAACGTTTCTTCATCATCGATTATCGTTCCCAGACCGTTCGACAGTTGAAAACGCCCTCCCTTATCCCGATTTTTGGCTATTCTGTCAGGGAAACCTTGGGCTAATAGCATTGCAGCAAATCCACCGTCTGGCTCACCAAAATGATCACCCATATTTCTAACTAACTGCTTTGCCCGCCGTAACCAATGAGCTTGTCGCTGCTCAACCCAATAAGTGATGTCCGGCTGACCATCACGGGGCGGCTCCTCCAGAATCGCGGTCAGCATAGCGGCGGTTGCCAGCATATCGGCCCCTTGTTCCAACCCCGCACATAACATCGCTGCCAGACGCGGATCACTACCGGATTCCGCCATTTTTCTGCCTCTGGACGTTAACTGACCACTGTTACTGATTGCACCTAACTGTAATAACAGCGACTTAGCCACCGCCAGAGCCGCCGCAGGTGGTATATCTAGCCAGTGCAATTGAGAAATATCATGACACCCCCACTGCAATAAGGAGAGCCATAAGCTACTGAGATCAGCATTCAGAATTTCGGGCTCACTATGCTCTACCGCTCTTTCTGCCTGTTCTTGGCTGAATAGATGCCAACACACACCGGCTTCTAACCGTCCTGCCCGACCAGCTCGTTGTGTCATAGAAGCTTGACTGATACGTTGAGTGATCAGGCGAGTCAGACCATTTTTGGGTTCAAAACGCGTCGTGCGTTCAAGACCACTATCAATCACCAACCGAATACCTTCAATCGTTAAACTGGTTTCTGCAATATTAGTCGCCAAAACAACTTTACGGCGTCCAGATGGTGAAGGTTCGATCGCTTTTTGTTGCTCAGCCAATGACAACGCACCGTATAACGGGCACAAATCGGTATCCTCAGCCACTCTCCCGCTAAGCAGTCCAAACACCCGTTGAATTTCCCCGCTACCCGGCAAAAACAACAGCACAGAACCTTGCTCCTGTTGGAGTAACCGCAATACAACGGTGGCGATACTCTGTTCAAAAGGTTGGTGAGCAGACAAAGGACAATAATGTCTGGTCACAGGAAAGCTTCGCCCTTCTGAAATAATCACTGGTGCATCAGGTAATAAAGAACAGAGCCGCTGATTATCCAGCGTCGCTGACATGATCAAAATGCGCAGATCATCCCGCAGCCCTACCTGTACATCCAGCAACAATGCCAACGCCAAATCAGCCTGCAAGCTGCGCTCATGGAATTCATCCAGAATCACCAGAGAAACCCCTGTCAGCATAGGGTCCTGCTGTAATATTCGGGTTAAAATGCCTTCTGTTACCACTTCAAGGCGAGTAGTTACACTCACTTTTGTTTCTGAACGCATCCGGTAACCCACGGTCTGTCCGATATTTTCATTCAGTTGAGCGGCAAGGCGATTAGCAACACTGCGAGCGGCAATCCGCCGTGGTTCTAACATTATGATACGCCCGGAAAAAGCGGCTTTTTTCAAAATTTCCAATGGCAAAGCCGTCGATTTCCCTGCACCGGCCGGAGCATGAAGCAGGACCTGTTGTGAATTTTTCAACGCACTCAGGACAGGTTCGACGATCTCATATACAGGCAATAAAGACACAAATACTCCATACAAAGAAAGTTAACTTTCAACCGCCTGCATTGTAGCATTGCCTGCTTCAATCTTATGCCATCCGTCATTAAGGCGTTTTTATGAAATTCTATCCACTGTGCCAATACAGGGTACAGAGAGAATATAATCATGCATAATTGCCATTGATACAGTAATATTGCGGTTTCTGTTTTTAAAAACAAATAGTTAGATTGGATATATAAATAATTTTAATGTCAAATACATTGATAAATTCATTTAATGTACTAATATTTTAATTACCTAGATTCTTAATTATTTTTACAAAGTCATGAAAGGAGTTTAAAATTAGGCTTTGAATTTTGCTTTATAAAATATGGTTTTGATAAAAATTTAAATGAATTAACAAATGAGTTTCAATTTGATGAGTTATCTACCGGAAGAATACTCTTCCGTAATACAACAAATGTATCTAAATTTAAAAGTGAAAGATATACCCAATGGATTTCAAGATGCATCGCGACGGCAAGGGAGCGAATCCCCGGGAGCATAGATAACGATGTGACTGGGGTGAGTGAGTGCAGCCAACAAAGAGGCAACTTGAAAGATGACGGGTATATTTGTTTTTATCTATAATAATGTCATCAAAAGCATATTCATTTGATAACATGAAACTCAGCTTTGTTGAAGGCGGTGATTTTTACGTTGGTAGTGTGTTTGGCGCTCAAAATTATGAATCTCATTCTAATGTTACATTAAATTCTTTTTATATCATGAAGAATGAAGTTACTTATTCAGAATATAAAGAGGTATATGAATGGGCTATATTAAATGGTTATGATTTTGATGATGGATGTAATGGGGCACATTATGAAGATTGCCTTCCTCCTGAGCAGGATGAAGGCAGGCATCCTGTGACTAGTATTAAATGGTTAGATACCATTCTTTTTTCAAATGCATTAAGTGAGAAATTAAAACTCACTCCAGTATATTTTCAAAAAGGAAATAAAATTATTAGAAAAAAAGACAAAAACTTAGAGATCTTTATAAATACAAACGCTAATGGCTATCGTTTACCTACCTTAAATGAATGGCATGTTGCAGCAAGGGGCGGAAAGCCTGCCTTACGATTAGGAAGATATGGATACTATCACTCTGGAAGCAATGATTCTAAGAAGGTGGCATGGTATCCAGAGTTTAATACAAGTAATTTTGGAACACAGGTTGTAGGTAAATTATCTCCAAACGACTTAGATTTATACGATATGAGTGGAAATGTTTCTGAATGGGTCTATGATAGTTATGAACTTGGTACAGTTAAGTTGTACTATTTTTGTGGTGGAAGTTATCTTTCCCATGCAAACAGCTTATCCAGTTGTGATAACCATAGTTCAGGATATATTATGCCAGATGTTGGATTTAGATTAGTTAGGAGCTATTTAAATGAAAAATAAATTTTACCTTATTTTTATTTTACTTTTCTCGTTTGAGGCATTTTCTCATTGCGGAAATAAGGTAAATCTAAAGGATGGAATCAATCTTATAGATTTGAATGGTGATGGAAAAAAAGATGTAATTTTTTATGCCAAATTTGAAAACAATACATCTCATCCAAGTAACACATTAACTGTTTTTATAAAAAATAAAAATGGGAAATTTAATATAGTTCCACTCCCAAATGATACTGGTTTTACTTGGTTTGATTTTAAATTATCTGCTTCTGAAATAAAAATACAAGATTACGAGCTAAGGGTAAAAAATGGAGTTTATTATATTACTTTTTTTCGCAAAAAAAATAATGATGATGACATATTTGGAGAATACCCAGTAGAATTTATTAAATATGATATAAAATATAACAATGAAGTGCCTGGTATTTCAAATTATTATTGGGATTATACTAAATCCTATCTTACAAAGAAAAAATATAAAAATGTTAGTGATGCCATGACAGAATATAATATGGAGTGTAGTTTATGAAATTTTTTTTATTTTTTTTTTTTGTTTTTTTATCTTTTTTTTGTCATTCAGGAGAAAATGAATCTTTTAGAAAAAAAATACAAAAAAAAATTGACGATAAAATATTATTATGCCTAGGTGAAACTGAATGGCCAGTATCAATTAATGAAAATTCTATATGGGTTAATGCGAACATGGAATCTCTTGTTGATGCTGGATTAGTGAAATTGGATTTTAAAAGAGGAAAAAATAAATTATGGAACTTAACCAAGTTAGGAAAAAAAGAATTTAATAAAAATGGTGATTTTTGTTACGGTAGAATGATGTTAAAAGACATTCTAAGTATAACTTACATAAATAAAAAAAGAGGGTTTATAGTTTTTAACTACTATGTGCATTTATTACCTGAATGGGCTAAAAGCAAATCAATAAGATTCGCATATTCTTATCTAGATAATATTATTACAGGCATTGACAATGAAAAATATCAAATTGAATTTGAAAAATCTGACACTGGGGTTATTAAAATAATAAGTGATCCTGTTCAACTTGAAATTCTTTACTAATTTTAAGCGATAATAGGGGTTTCAAAAGCAACGGAATAATACACTCCGTTAAATAACTATTTAATGGCAGATTCGACTAAATATACATTACACCTGCTGGATAGTCTTGGTATTCAGCATAAAAACAGTTTTATGAAACATCGTTCAAAAGCAGTTATTTCGGATAAAGATTACTCCAGCCAATCATTACGTAGCCGATTAAAAAAATCAGGGAATAAAAGTGATAATTCCGTATATACCCTATGGATTTCAAGATGGATCGCGACGGCAAGGGAGCGAATCCCCGGGAGCATAGAGAACTATGTGACCGGGGTGAGTGAGTGCAGCCAACAAAGAGGCAACTTGAAAGATGATGGGTATAAATCAAACGAAAAATCCCGGTCAGATAGACGGGTAAAATTCGACCATAAGACGAAATGTTGTGGAAAGATGTTTTGGTCGACTGAAAGAACATTGTAGCATTGCCTGCTTCAATCTTATGCCATCCGTCATTCAGGAGTTTTTATGGAATTCCATCCACCTTTACAATCTGCCACGCTAATTCGTCGCTATAAACGCTTCCTGGCTGATGTCATCACACCGGAAGGTGAAACACTGACTATCCACTGTGCCAATACAGGTGCCATGACTGGCTGTGCGACACCGGGAGATACGGTTTGGTATTCCACCTCCGATAATCCAAAACGTAAATACCCAAACAGTTGGGAATTGACAGAAACACCGGCTGGTCACTGGATTTGTGTCAATACGCTCAGAGCAAATGATTTAGTCGCCGAGGCTATTGCACAAAATGCCATTCCAGAATTTTCTGAATATAAAAAAATCAGCCGGGAAGTGAAATATGGCGAAGAGAACAGTCGGATAGATTTACTGTTACAAGCAGAACAGCAGGTTAATTGCTATATTGAAGTGAAATCAGTGACACTGCTCCAAGAAAATTGTGGCTATTTCCCAGATGCTGTCACGACCCGCGGACAGAAACACTTGCGGGAATTGCAGCACATAGCAGAACAAGGGCAAAGAGCTATTTTATTTTTTGCTGTTCTGCATTCTGGGATCAATCAGGTCGCGGCGGCTGCACATATTGATCATAATTATTCATCTCTTTTGGAACAAGCGCAAAACTCTGGGGTCGAAGTTATCTGTTACCAGGCCAACATGACGGGAAAAGGGATGGTTTTAGGCGATAAGTTAACTTTTTTACTGAAATGATTAACTTACCGACTCACCTAATATTTGCAGCCCGGTTGTACAAGGTGTAAAGGCGTGCAATACATTTGCTTTCACACCATTGTGAAACTAATGGCAGGAACAATTGCCAACCCATGCTCCATCTGCTATTTATAGCGGCCTGTTTTTTTCCCCCGCTAGGGGTTTGTTTGATAGTGCGTGTGTAGGAGAAGTATTATGCAAGAAGGGCAAAAACGTAAAACCTCGTCCTTAAGCATTCTCGCCATCGCTGGGGTAGAACCTTACCAAGAAAAGCCAGGTGAAGAATACATGAACGATGCCCAGTTGGCGCATTTCAAGCTAATTCTTGAAGCATGGCGCAATCAGCTCAGGGATGAAGTAGATCGTACTGTATCTCATATGCAAGATGAGGCAGCGAACTTCCCTGATCCAGTTGACCGTGCGGCGCAGGAAGAAGAATTCAGTCTTGAATTACGTAACCGCGATCGTGAACGTAAATTGATTAAGAAGATCGAGAAAACCCTGAAAAAAGTCGAAGATGACGATTTCGGTTTTTGTGAATCCTGTGGCATCGAGATCGGCATCCGTCGTTTGGAAGCCCGTCCAACCGCAGATTTGTGTATTGATTGTAAAACCCTAGCCGAAATCCGTGAAAAACAGATGGCTGGCTAATTAATGGTGTTCCGAATACGGCGTCTTTATGACGCCGTATAAACAACCCCGCTGATCTCCATATGATAAAATCTGAACGTCCCCAGGCTTATATTGGGCGTTTCGCCCCATCACCTTCTGGTGACCTGCATTTTGGTTCATTAATCACTGCCATTGGCAGCTATTTGCAGGCCCGTGCTTGTCAGGGAAAGTGGCTGATACGTATTGATGATATTGATCCGCCTAGAGAAGTTCCCGGTGCTGCCGGCCGTATTCTTCACGCACTTGAGCATTACGGTTTACATTGGGATGGTGAAATTCTCTATCAATCTCAGCGCCATGAGGCCTACTGTCATGTCCTTAATCAATTGCAACAACAAGGTTTAAGTTATTACTGCACCTGTACCCGTCAACGTATTCACCAGATTAATGGTCTTTATGATAGAAACTGCCGTGAATTAAATTTACCCATTGATCATGCAGCAATTCGATTCAAACAGCGTCATCCGGTTTACGGTTTTGAAGATAAATTGCAAGGATATCTGAACGCCGATCCGGTCATGGCTGAAGAAGATTTTATTATTCACCGTCGTGACGGTTTATTTGCCTATAATTTAGTGGTTGTTATTGATGATGATTACCAAGGGGTGACCGAAGTGGTAAGAGGGGTTGACTTGATTGAACCAACCGTCCGTCAGATTGCGCTTTATCGGCAGTTAAATCTCAAAATACCTGACTATATTCATTTACCACTCGCTCTGAATAAGGATGGCAATAAACTTTCCAAACAGAATCATGCTCAGCCGATCCCATTGGATGATCCCCGACCATTACTGATTGAGGCATTATCTTTCCTTAATCAATCTGTTATAGAAAACTGGCAAGATCTTTCTCGTGATCAATTGTTGCAAAAAGCAACAGCACATTGGGATCTGGACCGAATTCCACGACAAGGTAAAATACACATAGATAACATGAATAAAGTTACGGTTAGTCATAACAACCATTCTCAAAAAATACACAGTAGGCTATGATTAGCCGCTGTTTTTTATTTGTTTTACATGATTAGTTACTTATCGAGGTGTACCATTTTTAACCGAGTAGCAAATTTCTGCCGTAACTTATTGATCCGCGAAGGGAAAAATAACCGCGAACTACAGGCAGCCAGTGAAAGGCCAGTCACCGGATCTGACCGTTCTGCTCAAGAAGAGTACGTAACTCTTCACTCTAATCGCCAAGCCCCTTATCAACCCTTATCTAATGTGGAGATACCAAGGGAGGTTGAACAGGAGAACCCTCATTCGGATTTATCGATAACGATAATTCCACGGGAACAACATCGTATTTCCCGCAGAGATATCAGTGAAAATGCACTGAAAGTCCTTTACCGTTTGAATAAATCCGGTTTTGAAGCCTATCTGGTTGGCGGTGGTGTCCGTGACTTATTACTCGGTACGAAGCCGAAAGATTTTGATATTGCCACCAATGCCACGCCAGAACAGGTGCGTAAATTATTTCGCAACTGCCGTCTGGTTGGACGCCGCTTTCGCTTAGCTCATATTATGTTTGGTCAGGAGGTGATTGAAGTCGCAACATTCCGTGGTCCACATGAACAAACGGGTTCTGATGATAAAAATCAGTCACAACAAGCACAAAGCGGTATGCTACTGCGGGATAACATCTTCGGTTCAATTGAAGAAGATGCTATGCGCCGCGATTTCACCATAAACAGCCTCTATTACGGTATCAATGATTTCTCTCTGCGTGATTATGCCGGTGGCCTTCATGATCTGGAAACCGGTGTTATCCGCTTGATTGGCGATCCTGAAACCCGCTATCGAGAAGATCCAGTAAGAATGCTGCGCGCGATCCGTTTCGCTAGCAAACTGAATATGACCATCAGCGAAGGTACCGCCGAACCTATTTCTCGTTTGGCTTTTCTGCTGAGTAATATTCCACCTGCCCGTCTGTTTGAAGAATCTTTAAAACTTTTACAAACCGGTCAAGGCTACAGCACTTATCAACTTCTGCGCGAATACCGCCTATTTCAACCACTTTTCCCATTGATTCAACGCTATTTCACCGAAAATAACGATTCACCAATGGAACGTATAGTCAATCAGGTTTTGAAGAATACCGATTACCGGTTACAAAATGATAAACGGGTTAACCCGGCGTTTTTATTCGCCGCAATGCTCTGGTATCCACTGATCGAACATGCGGAAAAGCTATCTCAAGAAGGTGGTCTGGCTTACTACGATGCTTTTGCATTGGCGATGAATGACATTCTGGATGAGCAATGCCACTCCATTGCCATTCCTAAGCGCCTGACAACCATCATGCGTGATATCTGGCAATTACAGTTACGTCTGCCACGCCGTCATGGTAAGCGGGCAAATAAGCTGATGGAACACCCTAAATTCCGTGCTGCCTATGATTTGCTGGAACTGAGAGCCAATGTTGAAAATCGCAATGAGCTCAAAGAGCTTGTCCATTGGTGGGGAGAATTTCAGCAAGTCAATGCATCACAGCAACGGAGTATGATTTCCGAACTGGGCAGTGAGATTGTCCGTCGTCGTACACGACCACGCCGTCACTATAAACCAAGACTGAGCAGGAACGGCTGATAATTATGGCTCGTGTTTATATCGCTGTTGGTAGCAATCTGGCAGAACCTATGCAGCAAGTAAAAAATGCACTTGCTGCATTAAAAGATTTACCGGAAACAGAATGTATTGCCTGCTCCTCACTGTATCGTACTAAACCGATGGGGCCGCAGAATCAACCTGATTTTCTGAATGCGGCAGTCGCACTGGAAACCACGCTAACACCGGAAGAATTACTCAATCACACTCAGGCGATTGAACTGACCCAAGGACGGGTAAGAAAAGATGAACGCTGGGGGCCAAGAACACTTGATCTGGATATCATGCTATTTGGTGATCAAGTGATTAATACCGAACGCTTAACGGTACCCCACTACGGACTAAAACAGCGCGAATTTATGCTCTACCCGTTAGCTGAAATTGCCCCTGATCTTATATTTCCTGATGGGGAAGCTTTATCTGAAAGACTGAAACACATCCCAGAAAACGGCTTGGCACTCTGGCTGCAACCGCAGTCCTCTGATTCTAATCACTACATATAGGGATCTCAGTTCAGTCCGTGGCCGATTTCTGTACATAACAAGAAAAATTGCAGGAGAAGGAAGATAGATAATGAAACCAATGACCATGACTGATCTGAATCAGCTCAAGAAAGAAAAACGTAAATTCGCGACTATTACCGCTTATGACGCCAGCTTTGCCCACCTGTTTGCCGAGCAAGGTATCGATGTCATGCTGGTTGGTGACTCACTGGGTATGACTGTGCAAGGGGCTGATACCACCATTCCAGTGACGGTTGAAGATATTGTCTATCATACTCGCTGTGTCCGTGCCGGAGCACCTTATACTTTTATCATTGCCGATATGCCCTTCATGAGTTATGCCACGCCAGAGCAAAGTTGTGAAAACGCTGCCAAGCTTATGCGTGCTGGCGCTAACATGGTGAAACTTGAAGGCGGTAGCTGGTTATACGATACCATTAACATGCTTACCGAGCGTTCGGTACCCGTTTGCGCCCATTTAGGGCTAACTCCTCAATCAGTCCATATTCTTGGCGGTTATAAAGTTCAGGGACGTGATGAAGTATCAGCGAATCAATTGATAAAAGATGCCATTACCTTAGAAAAGGCGGGCATACAACTGCTAGTACTAGAATGCGTACCCGTTGATTTAGCTAAACGTATCACCGATGAATTACAGATCCCGGTAATTGGTATTGGTGCCGGTAATGTGACTGATGGGCAAGTTTTAGTGATGCATGACACACTGGGCATTACCGTAAGCCCCCCTAAATTTGTGAAAAACTTCCTTGAAGAAGCAGGGAATATACGTGATGCCATTCGCCTATATAAAGAACAGGTGGAAAGTGGTATTTACCCTGGTAAAGAACACTCATTTTATTAATAAATCCCCCTAAGGAGTATTAAGCAATGCTGATTGTCGAAACTGTACCGATTCTACGCCGTGAAATCCGCCGCTGGCGTCAGGAAGGAAAACGCATTGCACTAGTGCCAACAATGGGTAACTTGCACGACGGCCATATGACGTTAGTCGATACAGCCAAAGGGCAAGCAGATATTGTGATCGTCTCTATTTTCGTCAATCCGATGCAGTTTAATCGTCCAGATGATTTGGCAAAATATCCTCGTACCTTACAGGAAGATTGCGAAAAACTTCATCAACACGGTGTCAATCTGGTATTTGCTCCTGCTGATAAGGAAATATACCCTGATGGTATGGAACATCAGACTTATGTTGATGTTCCTGAGCTTTCTACCATGCTGGAAGGGGCCAGTCGTCCCGGTCATTTCCGTGGTGTTTCAACCGTAGTGAGTAAACTGTTCAATCTGGTACAGCCAGATTTAACCTATTTTGGCGAAAAAGATTTTCAACAATTACAACTTATTCGCAAAATGATTGCCGACCTGGCTTATGATATTACGCTGGTTTCAGTACCCACGGTGCGTGACCAAAATGGCCTGGCTCTCAGTTCACGTAATAACAATTTAACCGCCGATGAACATCGAATCGCCCCAGAACTCAGCAAGATCATGCGATCTATCGCTGAAAAAATGGCACAGGGTGAACGTCACACAGAACAGTTGCTCACTCAAGCTTCTTCACAGCTACACGAAGCGGGCTTTGTACCTGATGAGTTGTTTATCCGTGACGCTGAAACATTGGCACCGTTAAATACCGAAAGCAAAAAAGCCGTTATTCTAATGGCTGCCTGGTTAGGGCAGACCCGTATGATCGATAATCAGCAGGTAGATTTAACGCAATAATCGCCGTTGTATCAGGCGTTATTGATGCAAAAAGGTTCTAATTTGTCATCGAATCAGGAGAAAAACCATGTTGCGTACGATGCTACAGGGGAAATTGCACCGGGTGAAAGTCACTCAGGCAGATTTGCATTATGAAGGTTCCTGTGCAATGGATCAGAATTTCATGGATGCAGCCGGTATTCTGGAATATGAAGCTATTGATATCTATAACGTAGATAACGGTGAGCGCTTTTCCACTTATGCTATTGCCGCTGAACGTGGTTCTAGAATAATTTCAGTTAACGGAGCAGCCGCACGCCGTGCTGCGGTAGGTGATAAGCTAATTATTTGCTCATATGTACAAATCCCTAACGAAGATGCCCGTCACCATAAGCCTAATATCGCTTACTTCGATGGTGATAATATTATGAGGCGGATCGCCAAAGCCGTGCCGGTTCAAGTGGCTTAAATTAAATTTAGTCCCCTAAAATTAGCCAGCAAAATTTAGGGGACTTCAAAAATAGAAACCGTTAATAAATTACCGAATTTAAGTCCTCAATCCCCGCCCTGTTTCAATTAAATACCAGGCAACAAGATAAAAAGCCACAATAAATGCAGTCAAAACACTCAACGTAATTATCAAAGAAACATCAGTAATCCCCAGGAAACCATAACGGAAACCACTAATCATATAAACGATCGGATTCAACTTGGAAACCGCTTGCCAAAATGGGGGTAATAATGTCAATGAATAAAACACCCCACCAAGATAAGTCAGTGGCGTTAATACGAAAGTCGGAATAATGCTGATATCATCAAACGTTTTAGCAAAAATCGAATTCAGCAACCCCCCTAGTGAGAACAAAATGGAGGTCATCAACAACGTGACAACAATCATCCACCACGCATGAATATGAAGCGGCACAAAAAATAGAGAAACCAATGTCACCAGAATACCGACGCAGACACCACGGGCAACACCACCACCAACAAACCCCACAATAACTATATGTGTCGGAACCGGCGCTACTAATAATTCCTCAATACTGCGCTGGAATTTCGCACCAAAGAAGGAGGAAGAAACATTGGCATAAGAGTTAGTAATCACCGACATCATAATAAGGCCAGGGACAATAAACTGCATATAATCGACACCGCCCATTTCCCCAATACGCGAACCAATCAAGCTACCGAAGATAATAAAATAGAGCGACATGGTAATAACCGGTGGTAATAAAGTCTGTACCCAGATACGACCAAAACGGGTAATTTCTTTAATCCAGATAGTTTTTAGCGCCACCCAGTACAACTGAATCATTTACTATCTCCTTACTTATTGTTCACCAAGCTGACAAATAACTCTTCCAGACGGTTCGCTTTATTACGCATACTTAAAATATGAATACCCTGAGCACTTAATTGGGTAAATACGCTATTTATTCCCTGACCACGCTGAACATCCACTTCCAAAGTAGAGGCATCCAGCAGTCGATAATCATATCCTACTAGTTCAAGAATTGGGTTTTGTGTCGCCAGATCGAAGAAGAATGTTTCAGACTCCACCCGACTGAGTAAATTTTTCATACTGGTGTTTTCCACCAATTCACCATGCTGAATAATACCAATATTACGGCACAGCATTTCTGCTTCTTCCAGATAGTGAGTCGTTAGAATAATTGTCGTTCCTTGGGCATTCAGCTCTTGCAAAAAATTCCACATAGAGCGACGAAGTTCAATATCAACACCAGCAGTCGGTTCATCAAGGATCAATAACTTAGGCTGATGCATCAACGCTCGTACAATCATCAAGCGTCGTTTCATCCCACCAGACAGACGAATCGCCCGTTGGTTGCGTTTTTCCCACAGATCTAACTGCAACAGATAAGTTTTCGCTCTGGCTTGCGCTACTTTTCGCGGTACACCATAGTAACCGGCCTGATTGAGAACAATCTGCAACACCGTCTCAAACGGGTTAAAGTTAAATTCCTGCGGAACAAGACCTAACTGGCGTTTAGCATTGACAATATCAGTATCAATATCATAGCCAAACACCTTAACCTTACCGCTGCTTTTGTTTACCAGAGAGCTAATAATGCCGATTGTGGTGGATTTCCCTGCACCATTCGGACCTAATAATGCGTAGAAGTCTCCAACTTCCACATTCAGATCTATCCCACGCAGTGCCTTAACACCATCAGTGTAAGTCTTAGTAAGCTGCGTTAACTCCAATGCATAAGTCATAAATTACAAAACACCTTTATTATCTGGTCGCTTTTGCGTGTAATGTGGAAACATAATGCTGTTTTTCTGCCTGACTTGCTTTACAAAAACAGTAGAAAGATTAAAAACAAACAGCAATAAAATATTAAAATTTCAATTGATGTTGTATATGATTCTATCTTAAAGAAACACTACCAGGCTATGAATCATGATGAAAAAAATAGAAGAGCTGCTTGCCAATAACAAGCAGTGGTCAGAATCGGTTAACGAAGAAAATCCAATTTTTTTCAAAGAATTAGCAAAATCACAAAAACCTCATTTCTTATGGATTGGTTGTTCAGACAGCCGGGTACCAGCAGAAAAACTAATTGATGCCGCCCCCGGTGACTTATTTGTTCACAGAAACGTTGCAAACCTAGTTATTCATACTGACTTAAATTGTCTTTCAGTTATTCAATATGCAGTAGATGTACTGGAAGTTGAACATATCATTATCTGCGGACACTATGGTTGTGGTGGTATCGAAGCTGCAATTGATGGCACCGAACTGGGATTGATTAACAACTGGCTGCTACATATTCGTGATCTTTGGTATAAACACAGTTCTATGCTAGGTGAATTACCCCCTAATGAGCGTCTGAACCGTCTGTGCGAAATTAACGTTGTTGAGCAAGTATATAACCTTGGTCACTCAACCATTATGCAAGCAGCATGGAAACGAGGCCAAAAAGTGATGATCCACGGTTGGGTTTACGGTATCCATAATGGTCAATTGCAAGATCTGGAAGTCACGGCTGACAGCCGTGAAAAACTGGAGCTTGCCTATCGCCAGACAATATCCAAACTGACGCATAAGAAGTGATTTTTTAGATCATTCATAAAATACGCTGTAGAAAAGGTTATATTTAACTTTTTCTATAGTGTAATTAAACGAAGATTTTCAATTTATAGATTATAGATTATAGATTATAGATTATAGATTATAGATTATAGATTATAGATTATAGATTATAGATTATAGATTATAGATTATAGATTATAGATTATAGATTATAGATTATAGATTATAGATTATATTAAAAATATATTTTAATTTTTTCTCAGACTTAAAAATTATATTTTACCCTTTAAACTCATGATAATATTTTTCTCCAGAGATATTATCTAAACTAGAGTGGAAAGTTTACAACATAGGTTCGCGAAGCCTTTTGCCACTCTATCTATTAAATCCCGATCCTCTTGCCTAATCCTCAAGTTGAGTGTCTTATTTTTACGATTCTCACTTATTACGTTCATTTCAAATCTCCTTATGCTATAGGTGAGCTAAATAATACACAAACGTAACGCCATTATCATCACATTTCTAGAGGAGAGAATTCCCATTAGGCATAGAGGCTTACATCGGCTTTCGCTAATACAAATGCAATATACCGAATGAACTTCAAGATGCTTGAGCCGTCAGACATAAAAACATTTAAATTCAACAACATAATCGTTTTTCAAACATGCACTTTGAAGTATCTTGAGTATATACCCGTTATCTTTCAAGTTGCCTCTTTGCTGGCTGCACCTATTCACCCCAGTCATATAGTTCGCTACGCTCCCGGGGATTTGCTCCCTTGCCGTCACGATGCATCTTGAAATCCATAGGGTATAGCCATTTAAACCTCAAATAGCTATTTTAATTTTTCGAATGGATGCATGAGGTAATAAGAAGAAAACAAAATAACCCATGATAAACATAATATAAACATTCATCATGATATATAGTCATTGAATTAATAAATATCCATCCGATGTATTAAAATATTATTTTCCAATTAAAACTGACATATTTCATCTTAAAGTTTATTTCTATATGAACAAGAAAAAAAATATAAAAAACTGGAATAAACAAACTAACATAATTACTGAAAATATTTTCATAAAATGGACAATATGACGATACCACACCTATTCCCCCAAGAAAATAGGTATTAATGAGCTCCTAAAGATCAAAAAACAATGGAATATCTGAATGAAAATAAACGATAGTAAGTTAAAATGAATATGAAAAATGATTTTATTAATATTAAGATGTAAGAAATTTTTAATTTATTTTCATAAGGTTATAAAAAATCATCATCAATGTAAAATTCAGTATTTTTTTGATTGAGTCAACACACTAAAGCATAATAGTAAAAACTTTTAACATACAGAAATAAAACACCCAAAAGTTAATTAATCCATTAAATTAATCAGGTGAATCAGACTACTTTTATAATATTTTTGACAATTTTTACAATTATTTTTAGAATAAGAAAATTACTTATCCTCAATAATGTAAAATGAGTAATTAATCTAAATACTAATTAATTATCATTCATTGAATACTTAAATATTACAGAAATTATATGTATTTGTTGACATGCCATGACGACCTCCGCATAGTGTGCATATACAGTATACGAGACTAGTATGATTAAAAGCTTCAAACACAAAGGATTGGAAAAATTTTTCAAAACTGGTTCTACCGCTGGCATTCAGCCTAAGCATGCCCTAAAGCTGCAAATCCAGCTAACTGCATTGAATACGGCTAAAAAACCAGAAGATATGAATGCCCCTAGCTGGAAACTTCACCCACTAAAAGGAGCAAATCTTAGCGGTCACTGGGCAATATCTGTTAACGGTAATTGGCGTTTAACATTTAGATTTGAGGGCGAAGATATAATTCTCGTTAATTATCAAGATTATCACTGAGGGCAACGAAATGAAAATGCATAAACCTGCACACCCAGGCATAGTTTTGCGTGAATATCTTGGTGACATATCTGTCACGGAAGCAGCAAAGGCTCTCGGTATAACCAGAGCTGCACTATCCCGCATATTAAACGGCAATGCAGGAATATCTGCTGATATGGCCCTGCGACTGGAAGCCGCATTAGGTACTAGTGCCGAAATGTGGACAGGAATGCAGTCCCAATATGAACTGTGGATTGCCTCACAGCACAAAAGACCAGAAATAAAACCAATACTGGCTCACTCCTGATAGCGTAATAAGAGGGCTTTACTTAGCCAGCTACAACACTACACACCATGCCTGAATCACAAAGCAAAAACGGCAACCCGAAAGTTGCCGTTTTCAAATACGAGAAAACTACTCTTCTAGCAAAACCACATGGCCGATATAAGGCAGATGACGGTAAAGTTGCGCATAATCGATACCATAACCCACCACAAATTTATCCTCAATTGAGTAACCAATCCACTCCACCGGAACATCAACTTCACGGCGGGAAGGTTTATCCAGCAAGGTACAGATTGCCAGTGATTTTGGCTCACGCAACGCCAAAATTTCACGCACTTTATTCAGGGTATTACCTGAATCAATAATATCTTCCACAATCAGTACATGCTTACCACGAATATCCTCGTCCAGATCTTTCAGGATTTTCACATCACGAGTGGAATTCATACCGCTACCGTAACTGGAAGCCGTCATAAAGTCGACTTGATGAGGGATCTGAATTTCACGGCATAAATCAGCCATAAAAATAAATGAACCTCTCAGCAACCCGACCAATACCAGCCCACTACCACTGTCACAATAGTGTTCAGTAATCTGTTTTCCCAGTTCAGCAATACGTTGTTTAACCTCCTGTTCGGAGATCATAACTTCTACAGTGTGTTTCATTATAAAGTTAACCAATTGTTTTTAATGATAATAATCAAGATAAAGATCAGTGAAAATCATGATTATTAGTATGTCGATTGATACACCGTTCTTTTGAACGGATAAAATAACACTTAGAAGCATCATTACAAATAAAATTGAAACAGGAAACTTTACGCCCCCTTTCAGTAATGCATAAATTCCGAACAACTACAATCGAATGGTAATTATCAAAAGTTCTTCGAAAATATGGGGTATCTCAAACAAAGATTAAAGATGGTTTCTGATGATCACTATGTCTATGGCAACATCTTTAATTTGGGATTAGGTTGTAACAAAACATTAGCGGCAACTCTGTAAAGCTTAGTTTCTTCATCATAAGTTTTACTTATATTTTTCCCACTCACAAAATATAACGTCATCCCATCAGCACAAGGTAGAATTTCTATTAATTTTTTCCTTTTAAGAGTTCTAAGAGCCTTATGTAAATCATCAATGCTTATTTCCAATGTTTCTGCAAGGATTTCATCGGAACAAATAACCGAACTTTCAATAAAACAGCCAGAATTATATGCCAAAAACGTATACAGTGAGGCTGAGTGAGGATGACTTACTGCTAAAACTTTAAGCTTTTTTTCTTCATCAATGATTCCCTGACTCAAAGCAACACATTCATTGCAGATGTAAACGCTTGGACCAGCAATTAATTTAGCTACTTCATCTTGCTTTTTCCCACAAAAGGAGCAGTACAAACATTTTTCAGTCATGATGCCTCCACCATTCAATAACTCATGACAAACTGAAATACTCCAGGTAGCGCCAGTTGTTACTGCTATTCTTTACTCATAGAAAACGCAAAGTTTCTATATTCTATCTGCCATGTATTGAACAACATTAAAAAAAGAGACTACCAAGTCTATCTTGTTAAATTTCTTCGGACTGATGAACTACAAAACCTATTTGAGACGTTTTACCTCAATTAGATTTATACCCGTCATCTTTCAAGTTGCCTCTTTGTTGGCTGCACTCACTCACCCCGGTCACATCGTTATCTATGCTCCCGGGGATTCGCTCCCTTGCCGTCGCGATCCATCTTGAAATCCATAGGGTATATCTTTAATAACTTCCTGGAACTTATCATAGGTTTCAGGATTAAAAAGCGATAGAGACTCTATCTGCTCAAGCGGAAGAACATGACGAAACTGATACACACTCAAAGGCTTTGAAGTTAGTGTAATACCTTCATTCCTGTAATGATCAGCATAATTATGCTCGGCACAAAATGTCAGCGTATCTTTATCTCTGTAACCACTCATAAAAGGAATGATAACGATAGTATCGGTATCCAAATGATGAAATCTCGCTTCATCAACCATTCCAACATAAACTTTTCTCGACTTTAAAGTAATTAACAGCAACAGACCACTTTCAATTGATTCCAAAAGAAGGCTTTCAATAGCACTATTAGATGCAATTTCTTTAAAAATACCATTGCGCTTTTCAGGATTTCTAAAATCTTTCTCTGCGTTATAGGATGCACTGATACTGATCAACACGGTAAAACTTAAGATGAGAAAAGAAAAAATACTCGTCCCCACTAACCGAGAGTTGAATAAATCATGAGCAAAAGTAAAAGGGATATATTTTGCACCAAAATATACAGGGATGTTCAGTAGCATCATAACAGCAAAGATTAAACAACTCAGTGTTAAAGCCAGACAAAAACCTGTAATAAGAAAAAAACCACCTTGTCGTGCTACTTCAAAGTAAGCGTTCCAACCAATGGCTTTATTTTGCTTAAATCTAGAGGGTAGATGACTATTTGTATAAACATAACCACATACTAAAACAACAATAACCACAGCTGCCCACATTGATAGCTATCCCTCTTTTTTAGTACTCAACCACTCAACGTTTAAAGCGAAAGCCCGTTGAACATCAGGATTACAACGATTCAGAGTAACTGTTCCAGAACGATTAATGATGAACTTTTCATCTTTCTGATCAGCATCAGAACAAGTTTCTTTATGTGCGCCAACGAGGCGTGCCATCACCCTTTCCGGAGAAACAAGAGCATATCCCATATTCTTGAAAAAACTAGACATTTCACCGCTCCTTCACTGAGTAACAAACAACCAACTGTATCATAGTCTAATACCTGCGGTAATCACTAACAATACTTTGTTGTGTCCATTTACTGCTGATTAAGCATCTATCAACACCAGTTCATAGTAGAAGCAATTGCGTATAACCTTTGTTCTATAATGTACATCCTATAACAATAATTCATTGAAAAGACTACATAACTACGGACTATAAGGCACAGTGAGGCCGACTCTGATAAGCCAAACCAGAGTCAATCTGTTAACAAAATTATTTACTAACAGTAAAACCCAGCATCATACCGGTATCTTCATGTTCTAGTAGATGACAATGCGCCATAAATGGATGCTTCACTCCCGCAGTATGCTTGAACTGAACCAGCACTTCACTCTCCTTGCCTTCCACATGAACAATGTCTTTCCAACCGCTACGGTGAGCCGCAGGCTTGCGGCCATTTTCACTCAAAATACGAAAACGGGCACCGTGGATATGGAACGGATGCAGCATCATATCGCCAACGCCCGAAATCACCCAACGCTCATATTGCCCCTGTTTCACATCAAAAGCGGGTTCTGTTATGGAGAAAGCCTGCCCATTAATGGTGTTCGCACGATGGAAATTTAATTCACTACCATGATGCATATCTCCGTGGTTCATATTCCCATGATCCATCCCCATACCCGGCATAGCCTGCTCACCATAGCGCTGAGACATCATCATCATTCCCTGCATATCCAGACGACTGTCCATCGCCAGATGTAAACGACGCCGATTCAAACCGGTAAAAGAGGGTAATGCAGGAAGCGTGGCAAGCTGCTCCGACAGTATTGTGCGGCTAGAAAAAAGCTGAGGTTGAATACGTAAAACCGGCAACGGTTGATCAAATGGCGGTAATGTCATTCCTATCTGAACCACAGGTAACGTCACCAGATCGAAAGATTTGCCATCCGAAGCGTCTATCACCACCTCAAAACGCTCTCCCGACAGAATCGGTAACTCATTAACCGCAACCGGTTCTGCTAACAAGCCACCATCACTGGCAACAACATACAATTGACGGCCATCACTGGTCGCAATATTGAGGCTACGAGCGTTACAGCCATTTAGCAAACGCAAACGTAACCAGCCGCGTGGTGCAGTATGTTGGGGTAAAACAACACCGTTGGTCAGCATCATATCGCCAAACCAACCAACAGCGGCACTCATCACATCCAGTTGATAATCAACCTGACCCTCGTTATTCAAGCGCTTATCCTGCAATATCACCGGAATATCATCCACGCCCCACTGATTTGGCAAACCCGTATTAATACTGTTCTCATCTTCAATCAGTACTAATCCACCAAGCCCCATTGCAACCTGATAACCCGTTTTGCCATGCGTATGTGGATGGAACCAACAAGTCGCTTCCGGTTGTTCAGGCGTAAAACTGACCGTCCGGCTCCCGCCGGGCGCAATCATCGCATGCGGGCCACCATCGGCTTCCCCAGTAATCTCCAGACCATGCCAATGAACCGTGCTCTCTTCCGGTAGATGATTACGAATATCAATAGTGACAGGTTTACCTGACATCAATTTCAGTGCCGGACCGAGTAAATCACCGTTGTAACCCCAAGTTTTAGTCACCACTCCTGCTTTAAAACTGGATTTTCCCGCTTTGATTTCAATAGCAATTTTACCTGCCGCATCTGGCTCTAGTTGTGGAGGAATAGGTAATACCGGATAAAATTCAGCAAAGGAGAAACGACTCCATACAGGCAACATACTGGATAGGCCCATAACGGCACTTAATCTGATAAAATCACGTCGTTGCATATTCACCTCCTAGTCAAATCAACCAAAAAATCGCTAAAAAACATCCCATATACCCTATGGATTTCAAGATGCATCGCGGCGGCAAGGGAACGAATCCCCGGGAGCATAGAGAACTATGTGACCGGGGTGAGTGAGTGCAGCCAACAAAGAAGCAACTTGAAAGATAACGGGTATAAAAGAAACATAAGGGCTACCCTTACAGGAAGGTCAAGCGAAGGGAATGTGATTTAAGTCGATCTTTACAGTAATTTTAAAAAATAAATTTTTCCTAACAAAGATATTAATATGTTAACGTACTATGACACTGGTTGATTATAATAATACAAATGCGAAAATTAGCTCTCTTGACTTACATACTCGTTCTTTTCGGTCTTTCCCACCCCGCAAAAGCGCTGACAGAAAATGAAGCTGAAGATCTAGCCGATCTGACAGCCGTGTTTATCTACCTGAAATATGACTGTGGTTACAGCCAAATTCCTGATCGGGAAATTAAACGAGCCATTATTTATTTTGCTCAACGCAATAAGTGGGATTTAACTAATTACAACAGCCAATTGATGGACAAGCTCAATGAAGAAAGCTACCAAGATCTCAAAGGAATTTACCTGTCCAATGCGATAAAGTGCCATGCTCTCGCCAGAGATTCGCTGAGTTTATTCGCCTACGTTAAATAGTGCTTTTCCTCATCCCCCTAAAGGGGTAAATTTCACCGTGCAACTGTGAGAATTGTTGGCTATTATGTGCACACAATTTTCATGACTGTCACAGTGGAGGAAAAGCCGGAATATGTCACAAAAAGAAATTTGGTCCGAAACCCTGCACGCCAACTTTGGTCAGTATTTTTCTGTCGATAAAGTGCTTTATCACGATAAAACTGAGCATCAAGATTTGATTATCTTTGAAAATGCGACATTAGGCCGCATTATGGCGCTAGATGGCACAGTACAAACGACTGAACGTGATGAATTTATCTACCATGAAATGATGGCTCATGTTCCTTTGTTCGCCCACGGGAACGCCAAACGAGTACTGATTATCGGCGGTGGTGATGGCGGTATGTTACGTGAAGTCTGTCGTCATCAATACCTTGAAAGCATCACTATGGTTGAAATCGATGCCGGTGTCGTTGAATTCTGCCGTCAGTACCTGCCTAACCATAATGCCGGTGCTTATGATGATCCACGCTTCAATCTGATCATTGACGATGGTGTTAATTTCGTTAATACCACCGATCAGAAATTCGATGTCATTATCTCTGACTGCACGGACCCGATCGGGCCTGGTGAAGGATTATTTACCTCTGAATTCTATCAAGGTTGCCAACGTTGTCTGAATGAAGGTGGCATCTTTGTTGCTCAGAATGGTGTTTGTTTCCTGCAACAGGATGAAGCAGTCACCAGCCATAAAAAATTGAGTAACTATTTTGCTGACAGCGGTTTCTATCAAGCTGCCATTCCAACCTATTATGGCGGAATAATGACCTTTGCCTGGGCAAGCCAGAACCCGGCACTACGCCATGTGGATCTGGCAACATTGCAACAGCGCTTTGACAACGCAGGTTTTACCTGCCGTTACTATAATCCAGCCGTTCATGTAGGTAGCTTTGCTCTACCACAATATTTGCTGGATGCACTATTTACTGGATGCACTATCTGAGAACCCATAATCACCCATTAGCCAGGAGGTGAAATAAATTGCACAAGCTGAAATTGCACGGTTTTAATAACCTGACAAAAAGCCTGAGTTTTTGTATTTACGATATCTGTTATGCCAAAAGCCAAGCTGATCGGGATAGTTATATCGCTTACATTGACGAACAATATAACGCTAACCGTTTAACGGAAATCCTCAGCGAAACGTGTTCGATCATTGGTGCAAATATTTTGAATATCGCCCGTCAGGACTATGATCCACAAGGGGCAAGCGTTACCATACTTGTCAGCGAAGAACCGATGGACCCGAAGGATGTAGACAACACTGAAAACCCAGGTCCGTTACCTGATTCTGTCGTTGCCCATTTGGATAAGAGCCATATCTGTGTTCACACTTATCCAGAGAGCCATCCCGGCGGCGGTATATGCACTTTCAGAGCTGATATTGAAGTATCAACCTGCGGTGTTATTTCACCTCTCAAGGCGCTGAATTATCTGATCCACAAATTAGAATCAGATATTGTCACGATGGATTATCGTGTCCGTGGTTTCACCAGAGATGTGAATGGCATGAAACACTATATTGATCATGAGATCAGTTCTATTCAGAATTATATGACTGAAGAAGTGCAATCACAGTATTACATGATGGATGTTAATATTTATCAGGAAAATCTATTTCATACAAAAATGATGTTGAAAAGATTTGACCTGAATGATTACTTATTTAATGCCACACCAGAGCAACTCAGTGAAGCTGAAAAGCAGGAAATTACCCATCTTTTGAAAAAAGAGATACAAGAAATTTATTACGGCCGTAATTTACCCACTGTTTAACTTTCACTAACTTATTATTTAACTGGCAGATACCCATATTTACAAGTATCTGCCAGATCAATTTCTAACTGTATTAACAGATTATCCCAATTTACATGACTAATGCAGTACTCATTGTAATTTCAGCACCGTAAATGGTTTTAAGGTAATTAATAGCATCTTGCTGATCGACACCGGGAAAAACACACACAGCATCTGATGGAACCTTGATTTGATAACCGCGTATAAACGCGCCATAAGCGGTATGTCTGACACAACAATGAGTATGTTGGCCGGTTAACACCACTTCCGTCACACCATATGCTTTAAAAACCTCTTCCAGATCGGTTCCATCGAAAGCCCCATAAAATCGCTTAGGCAAAACAATTTCACGATCTGCGCCAACAGGAGCCAATGCTTCAATGACATTAGCACCTGATGTTCCGGCCATTGCATGTCTGCCCCAAATACTCATTTCTCGATCATCAGCTCGATGAGCGTCATTAGCATAAACCACCAGCCAATCACGATGGCCCCGAGCATGATCAATCAGCCGCTTGATTACCGGTACGATCTTCATCGCATCCGCCTCATTGGCGAGTGCTCCTGTGACAAAATCGTTTAACATATCGATCACGATCAACGCTTTCATTAGTTTTGTCCTTTAAATGGATTCTTAAAAAAATAATCACTGCCCCGAATAAAGTCGTTTATTCAGGGCAGTTTAATAACACTGTGATTATTTCGATGGGGTCAAAGAAAAGGTCAGTGTCTCTAACGGTTGAAGCGTAATCAACGCCGTTTTATTGATAAGCTTCGGCAGCGAGCTGTTCTCGCCATAATCGATATTAACGTCATATACCGAAGGTTGATCATCAGGCAATTCGAGATCACTTTGCAAATCCAGATAATATTGTTTCACTTCATCAGCAGGATTGCGCAAAGTAATAATCGACTTTTTCGGACTCCAGGCTCCCCAACCATACACCGCTAGATCGGTAGGATCTTTACCAATCCAATGGGTATCAAACAGCACATCTTTATTTTTCTCTGACCATTTCGCCGCGTTTGCCAGTGTATCCCAATCCTCTGTGGTCAACAGGTCAGGCGTAACATACATCTCTTGTAACTGAGTGCCGCTGCCAAAATAGCTCCAAACCTGATCGGCAAAATCTTTAGGTGACTGTTTATCCAGATGCTTGGCCTGTTTGGCATAAACAATGCCATGCAGCATCAACGAATTCAGAGGGAACAGCGGCCCATTTCTTACGACATTACGATAAGTTTCTGCATCACGATAGGTAAGCCACTGCTGCACTTTAGAACCTGTACCGTGAAACTCCACATCATAACCACCACGCCAAATAGAATCGGCGAAAAACAGCCAGGAAGGCGTGGCTTTGGTGCCGGTGGTCAAGTTGATAAACAGATCACTTTCCGTACTGCGCATATCGTCAATCAGATGGATAGCGGCATCAAAATCACTGGTGAATGAGCTCCCTTTAATCACACGATCAGCATTGCCGGTGCCATCCAGCTTAAACATGGATACATTTTGTTGTTGAATCAAGTTGAGTACCCGCTTATGGAAATTGGCGTAGTAATTAGGGCCAGAGAGCGCAAATCTGCCATCTATCACTTCATAACCAAACTCCTCCGCATGAGAAACACGTTGCTCACCCGGTTTACCATAACCGCCCCAAGGAGAAAGCCAAATACCTAAGCGAGCACGATATTGATCTGCTGCCTGTTTAAGATTTTTGAACTCATGGGGAAATGCCTGACTAAAACCCCAATCTCCTTTGAGATTATCCCAACCATCATCAAACAGATAACCACTCAACTTCACACCGCGCTTAGTCACCAACTCCTGCCCAAACTGATTGATACGGGTCAACGCCTCTTGTTCGGTATAAGGCGTGAAGTAACCAATATCGTACCAAGAGTTGTAATGTAGGTAAGGACTATATTCACGCGGACGAGCATTGTTCAAAAACTCATTGACGTTGCGCCGCAATTGCCCTTCCTGATAAACACCAATATACGTCTTATAACTTAACGTCTTCCCCGGCTCTAACGGGATAGAGAGCGCAATTTTTTGCGAAGCGCTCCCTTTATACGCCTCAGTGGTAATCAATGGATTACCGGGAACAATAAAGAAGCTATCGCTGACAATCGGTGAACTGACGATAGAACCGTGAACAAAAGGGGTTTTAGTGCGAAATGGCATCAACGAGACAGAGCTGAGCTCCAACGCATTTTCCTGCGGTGTAATAGTGATTTCAAACGAGCCGTACTTATCTTTATCCTCCACAGTAATGATATTTCTTACCTGAATGTCGCCATGTTTCAGGGAGACAACAATACGATTGTGCTTTTTGCTAATATCAGTAATCTGAAAATCTTTAGCCGTGAGCTTTTCCCCTGATTTCAACGTGATTTCAAACAGATTGTCGATAATGATTTGATCGTGGTTTTTGGGATTTTCAAATTTTAATTGCGTCACTTTACTGTGTTCGTCGCTAACAGTTACATGGTAATTGTTACCGTCCAACAGCCAGCTATCTGCCCAGACTGGGGTGTTATACAACATGGAACTCGCTAATAAACTCAACGTAATTTTATTTAACGTTCTTATTTTCACAGCAGTTTCCTTCATAGTCAGGATGAAAAAACAGAACCTTCACGAATACAGCTTGCCTACACTGCCACAAATCCGGATCTTTTCTTCTACTACTGCCTGCATAGCCTGTTTTCCCGGCGCGATATATTTACGTGGATCATTCGCATCTGGGTGCTGAATGAAATAACGCTTTACCGCATCAGCAAAAGCAATTTTCAGATCGGTCGCCACATTGACTTTGCATACACCAAGACCAATCGCCTGCTGTATCATCACTTCAGGAATACCCGATGCACCATGTAGCACCAACGGAATATCCACCTGTTCACAGATTGCCGCTAGTCGATCAAAATCCAAATGCGGTTCACCATGATACAAACCATGCGCAGAACCAATCGCTACCGCCAGAGAATCAATACCGGTACGGGCAACAAAGGCTTTTGCTGCCAGCGGATCGGTAAAAAAACTATCGGCACTGGAAACCTGCAAATCATCTTCCTGCCCGCCTAGCCGCCCCAATTCCGCCTCAACGCTAACATCGTAACGATGGCAAAATCGTACCACCTCAGCTACCTTACGAATATTCTCTTCAAAGGGTAAATGCGAGCCATCAATCATTACCGAGCGCACACCCGCGGTCACTTTATGACTGATATCTTCCAATTCCTCATGGTGATCGAGATGCAACGCCAGCGGCAGATTGTGGCGACGAGCAGCATCCTGACAGATTGATACTAGGTAGTCAGTCCCCGCATAACTGAAAGTACTCGGCGTACCAGCCAGAATAACCGGTGATGCCAAGCGTGCAGCGGTTTCCGCCACCACCTGGACAGTTTCCAGATTATGGACGTTAAAAGCAGGAACCGCATAGCCTTCACGCAGGGCCTTTTTCAACATTTGACGACTGGAAATCAGGTACATATAAGCTCCTCAAATGCCATCCAGATTCGGGCTGTCATACCCTCGTTTCTGCTGTTCGTGCCACAGGCTGGTTAATCCCCGCCGCCCACACTCCAGCGCCGTATCACGAAATGTTTCCAGCGTCATACCTTCACGGTCCAGCATCATCTCTACCGCTAATTGCATATTGGTACCGGCAATAACTTCATAACATGGATTAGCGATTGCCAGTTGCGCCGCCTGCCGAAACGGTGATCCACCCAGTAAATCACTGAGAATAATGATACCCTCACCACTATCACAGGCGGTGCAGGCCGCCTCCAACGACACCAATAATTGTTGCGTACTGATCCCCTCGGGAAAATCGACAGCACAGCACTGCGGTTGTCGTCCGACGACTTGTTCCACTGCCTGTAACAATCCACTGGCGAAATGCCCATGACCGGTGATTACAATACCTAACATTCCCTCTCCTCAGTGCCGTTTATTAAAGAAAACCCACAAACTTCCCTACAATACCGATCACAACCGTCAAACCAATTAACTTGACCGGGGAAAATCCTTTTTTCATCAACCAAAACACCAGCAAAGTGAAACACAACGGCAACAAATTAGGCATCAGTTTGTCCAGCACATCCTTCTGCAACGCCACACTGGCCTTACCGGCGTTTATCACCACCGGCGTCGAGAGATGAACATAGGAAGCCACTAACGCCCCGATTACCGTCATTCCTACTATCGAAGCAGCATGGGAGATCTTTTTGGTATGCTTTTTCAACAATGCCAACGCACTGGTTCCTGCACGATAACCATAATGCGCTAAACCAAAACGCAAGCCGAAATGCACAATGTTGAACAACAACAAGAATATGATGGGACCAAACAAGCTACCCTGTAGCGCCAGAGAAGCCCCGATACCCGCGCAGATGGGTAGCAGAGTCAACCAGAACAATGCATCACCAATCCCCCCTAACGGCCCCATCAGCGCCACTTTTACGGCGCGAATAGTGGAAATTTTCTCTTTATTTCGCTCCATTGCCAGCACCAACCCAGACAGGAAGGTGACATCAAACGGATGTACATTGATAAACTCCATATGCATCTTCATCGAATTCGCCAGATCTTGCGGATGCTTGTGGATCTTACGCAGACCGGGGATCAAGGTGTACAACCAGCCTCCTGCCTGCATACGCTCATAGTTAAACGACGCCTGTAGCAACAAAGAGCGCCACGCCATACGATTCAAATCGCCTTTGGTCAGATCCTCACTCGGTATCGTGTCCTGATAGTCATCCTGCTCAACCTGACTGGTTGCCAGCGCCTGCGCCATCCTGTTCTCAGCTTTAGCTGCCATAGCCGCATCGGTGTCGTTAAATGCCATCTTCCATCTCCTGAGATTGAGTGTGAGATTGAGTAGTAGATACGCTGCGTTCAGCGGCCTCTTCCATACGGGAACGGTTAAAGAAATCGATCAGTGCAATCGCAAAAGCGCCAAGTGCTACAGCAATAATCGGCATATTGAGGAATGTGACTGAAATGAAACCCAGAATGAAATAAGCGATATAACTCTTTTTCATCATGATTTTCATCAGCATGGAAAAACCGATAGCAGGCATCATGCCACCCGCAACCGCCAGACCATCCAACAACCATTGCGGTGCCTTTTGTACCATGACACTGGCAGCGTCAGCACCGAAATAGACCGGCAGAAATGCCACGATAAAGTAGAAGCAAAACAGAATGGTGATACCCAGATAATTCACACGCTCCACGCCACGCCAGTTCAACGCTTTCACCATCTGATCGCATTTATGCATCATGGGTGAGAACAGGGTAAACAGCAGGGTGATGCAGCCTTGCACCGCAATGGAAAATGGCACCGCGATACCAATCGCGACTTTAGGATCAGCATGAGTCAAAATGGCAAATGCCGTACCAATCACACCACCAATCACCACATTTGGCGGCTGAGCCCCTGCCAGTGGCACCATTCCCATCCAGACCAGCTCCAGTGTCCCCCCGACCAGCAAACCCGTCTGTACATCCCCTAAAATCAGCCCAACCAACGGCCCAATCACTACTGGACGATGAAAATGAGTCAACCCATCGAACAGATCCACCCCGGCCAATCCGGCCAGTAACCCAATCAATATCGCATCAATCAGCATAACTCACCCCTCAAACCAGCAATTTGGCGATAGGTTCTCCCGCTTCATCCGGCACACGCCGAATTTCGCAAGTGACGCCCAGTTGCTCCAGCTCATGAAACACCACCACGTCGCTGTCATCAACCGAAACCGTCTTATGGATTTGACGCTTTCCCTCAGCAAAATGCATATTACCCACATTAACAAAACGGATCGGTACACCACCTTTTACTAACGTCAGTACATCCTGCGGCGTTTTACAAACGATAAAAATCTTCTGGCGCTCAGCCGCTTTATGAATCACATCAATGGTTTTTTGCAGGGTGAAATAACGCGTCTGAACCCCATCAGAAACCACCATATCCATCAGATTTTGCTGCATCAAATCACCGGCAACGTGATCGTTAGCCACCAATACCAAATTGGCCCCCAGTGAATTGGTCCAAGTCACACCGACTTGACCATGCACCAACCGGTTATCAATTCGGGTCATTAAAATATTCGGTATCGACATAATCACTCCTGCTACATTTTATTCTTGGTGAATACGGTGGATGATAAGGATAAATTTCCACCCCCTTCACCACGCGGTTGACTTCCCCTGTCGGACATGGATTGTCTGGCGTTATGCCCAGTGCCAGCGAGGTTTCAAACGCTAACATCTGCAAAAATATCAAATAGGGGAACAACAGCCAGATATCATCTTGTTCACTGTTAATCACCGTGAACCCTTTCCCCTGAGTGCCACTCAGTGCAACAATTTGACACGCCAATCCGTCATGATTCAGTTCATGCCACAGATCGAGATCATAACGACGACGATACTGATCAGCGGAGAGCATCATGACCACCAGCGTATCCCGTTCGATCATAAACTTCGGCCCATGACGCACCCCCATTGATGAATCGTAACGGGTGGTGACATGCCCGGCAGTCAACTCCAGCATCTTGAGCGCTCCCTCCTCCGCTATTCCAGTAAAGCAACTGGAACCCAGACACATCATGCGGTTAAAACCGCTGCATGCCAGCCGCTTAATCTGTGTCTGCCACTGTTCCCTTTCCCGCTCACACAACGCGATCATCGCCATCAACGGCTCATCACACTGTTCCAACGTCAACGGCCCTAGCAGCAGCACTGTTGCTAACGTCATACAACTGAAGCTGGACGTCATAGCAAAACTTTGGTCATGAGAACCCTGGGGCATATTCAACGAACAGACGTGAGAGCGCCCTTCGGCATAACGTGCTAACGCACCGCCGGGATTACAAGTCAGCATCAGGTGATAACAGCGTGGCAGGTGCTGATCCGCCAGTTTTACCGCCGCCACGCTCTCCGGGCTATTGCCCGATCGTCCATAAGAAATCAGCAAGGTTGAACGTGTCGGATCGAGATATTGCAAAGGAGAAGGCACAATGTCTGTGGTGCTGTACGCGACCACATTCAGTCCACACTGCTCACGCAACCAAGGTGCCAGCGTGCGCCCGATAAACGCGGAGGAACCTGCACCACACAACACTATCTGTAACTCTGGATCGGATAACAAAGGCTGCAAAAAGGGTCGCCATAACGCTTCCTCACGTTGCAGATTTTGATATAACTGACGCCAAAGCTCAGGCTGTTGATGAATTTCTCTGGCAGTATGCAGAGCATGATGCTCACGCAACCAAGCTTCGGTATAGGAAAACAGTTCATTCATACTAAAACTCCTTGTACCTCGGGCTCACAAGCCAGCGCATAGCTCAAGAGCACAGAACGAATCTTATCCAACACCCATGAGTGTGGGTCATTATCCAACCTTCCGGCATTAACCGCCTGCGCCTGCTCAGGCAAGTACTGACTCAGCAGTGAAAGGGAAACCGGGCGACCACGCAGGTTATCCATCAAGGTATTCACTGCCTGTTGTACCTGCGGATGCGGCCAGTAGTAACGAATGCGATCACTCAAACTGTATTGACGATCAATAAACTGTTGATGTGGTGTACCGTGGTAATAGCGATTCCAATGCTCCGGCTGCTCAAGCATGGCCTGTTCCAGCGTGGCACGCAGATGAGCCGCGCCCTGTTCCCCATTCCATTCACCATCGATTTTATCGAGTGCGAACAGCGCCTCACGTAAAGCAAAAGTCAAAGCCGGACCGACTTTCAGAATGGCAAAGTGATCACGTACCAATTCACGGTAAGCTTGCGCCGTTTGATAATCGGTGGAATGGGCTTCATAGACTAAATAGGGTTGAGATTCAATATATTGACTCAGTGCCGCTGCACGTTCAGGTTGATAATGTTCGATACAATGGTGATCGAACTCCACCCCGGGTTGCACCACCAGCGCAATCACCCGTGGCCATACCGGTTCCAATCCAGCCAACTGCCAAGCTTGTTGATGTACACTCAACGTTGTCGCCGCAGCCTGAGGCGTCGTGACTTGCATTCCTGCTAATGCTTCTTTCGCTCCACCCGGTACCGGCACTTCGGTACCTATCACATAAACCGGTGGTTCTCCCCCCACCTGCTGCCAACAACGTTCTGCTACCTGACACAAACGAGCCGCACGTACCGCAACCTCCTTGTCGCCAAGCGGCGTTGGATCATCCAAACAGGACATTGAACAATCGAGATGTATCTTACGAAACCCCGCCGCCACATAATCGTGTATCAACGTTTCAGCCAGTTTCATTGCCTGTTCAGCGGGAAGATCCTGCCAAGCATTGGGTCCAAGATGATCGCCCCCTAACCAGACACGATCACGCGGTAAACCAATGCAATCGGCCTGTTGCCAAACTGCATCCCGGAATTGAGCCGGTTGCATCCCGGTATAACCACCAAACTGATTGACCTGATTAGAGGTTGCTTCAATCAGTACCGAAGTCTTACGCTCTTTAGCGACGCGCAAAGCACTTTCCAATACCCAGGGATGAGCGGAACAGACCGAATAGATCCCCACGGCTTCACCTGATTTATGACGACGGATAAGTTGTAATAGCGACTGCATGGTGCCTCCCATGCGGGCAAGAATCTCGGTAAGAACTATTCGTCGGCAATAACCACATCCACGCCGAGTTCAATTAATGCCCGCCTGTAGTTATCAGGGATCCGACTGTCAGTAATCAGCCGATGAATCTGTCCGGCCTGACGGATCAGGCAAAAGCTTCTGCGCCCAAATTTACTGGCATCCGCCACCGCGATAATTTCATGCGCCACCTCACACATTACGCGATTAAGGTGGGCTTCACCGGGATGTGGCGTGGTTATCCCTGCTTCCAGATCAAAACCATCGACGCCGAGAAATAGAGTGTCAAAGCGATATTGACGCAATTGCTGTTCCGCCGCCGGACCATAAAGCGAGTAGGAGTTCTGGCGTACACTCCCGCCAAGCACCATCACCTCCATCCGGTCAAACCCCGCCAGCTCATAGGCGATATTCAACGCGTTAGTCATGACGACCAGATCACGCCGCTCTTTAAGAAATGGCGCGATTTGCGTAGTCGTCGAGCCGGAATCAAGGATCAGAGCATCACCATCCTGAACAAACTGTGCCGCCCTAGCCGCAATGCGCGATTTCACATCACGATTGATCCGGCCTTTATCTTGCAAGGGACGATCAAAGGCGAATTGCTGATTCAACATGGCACCGCCATAGGAACGCAATGCACAACCTTTTTGTTCCAGATAACGCAGGTCATTACGGATAGTGACGCTGGAAACCCCAAAACGGGTGCTCAAATGTTCAACACGCACGCTGCCCTCATGGCACAGCAAGTCGATAATCTGTTCACGTCTTTTTACGGTATCCACAGCCATTCCGTTATACTCCTCAGATTTTCAGCAACAAATTTATGTCGCCTGTGATGAATTGCTTTCCCTCTCTTTCGATTTAATTACAGCAAAAGCAACCAAACGAAATTGTGATCGCTATTACAGTCTATTATATAGACAAAAATCGGCATAAAAGGTTTCGATTAGAAACAAAGCGAAAGAAAATATTAAATTTTCTGATTTCTGGCTATTTACCCAAAAATCAGTTTTCATCCACCTTTTGGGTAACAATTGACATCAAGAAACGAAAGCGCTTGGTTTTCAATCCGCAACCGCAAAGTTTTATTTTGTCAGGTGATAGAGATCACAAATTTTGTGATTGGGTATACAAATCCTGATAAAATCCAAGCCTGAAAGCTCTCACTGTAATTAAGGACACACCACATGACAAAACGATTTTCGGTGCTGACTGGCGGATTGCTGCTTACCGCTTCTCTCGGCGCTCAAGCCTCGAATACCGCCGATCAGACCCGTCTGACAAATACTGTTGATAAGACCATACACTCCCTGATGCAGGAATATGACATTCCAGGAATGGCGATTGCAGTGACTTTCCACGGTCAACATTTTTTCTATCAATACGGTGACGCATCAAAAGAGAGCAACACGCCGGTCACCAAAGAGACAATCTTTGAATTAGGCTCGGTCAGCAAAACCTTTACCGGCAGCCTGATTTCTTGGGCGCAGGTGACAGGAGCCATTTCCTTCTCCGATAAGGCCAGTCAGCATTTTCAACCGCTTGCAGGTAGCGCCTTTGACAACATAAACTTGCTGAATATTGCCACCTATACCGCGGGTGGCCTGCCATTACAGTTCCCTGATGAGATCGACAGCAATAACAAAATGGTGGACTGGTTCCAGCACTGGCAGCCAACGTACACGCCCGGAACCTACCGCCAGTACTCTAATCCCAGTATTGGCCTTGCGGGTTATATCGTTGCCCAACGCCTTGAAAAACCTTACTCAAAACTGATGGAAAACCAGATCCTTTCACCGCTTGGTCTGCACCATACCTGGTTTAACGTACCCGCACAGGAGATGAAAAATTATGCATTGGGTTATTCAAAAGAGAATAAACCGATTCGCATCAACCCCGGTGTGCTGGATGAGGAAGCCTATGGTCTGAAAACCAGTGCACAGGAGCTAATTGGCTTCGTAGATGCAAATATCGATCCTTCCCGCGTAGGTGACAGCAAGCTGGCACAGGCCATTCGGGCAACTCATACCGGTTATTACCGGGTGGGGGAGATGACGCAAGGGCTGGGCTGGGAACTTTATCACTGGCCTGTTACCCTTGAGCAGGTACTGAGCGGCAACTCGGCGCAGATCGCTTATCAGGCCAACAAAACCACGGAACTAGCGCTACCAGAGCCGCCAACGGATGCGCTTTTTATCAATAAAACCGGTTCCACCAATGGCTTCGGCACGTATGTTGCGTTTGTGCCGCAAGAGCAAATGGGCATTGTGCTGCTGGCCAACAAAAACTACCCCAACGAGGCGCGTATTAAAGCGGCCTGGCAAATCCTCAACGCGCTGAAATAAGGTGCAATTGCGTTAAATACTGTGTCTATTAGCAGTAACAGCGCCTCCCGCAGGAGGCGCTGTCCTAACATATCAAGTCATTAAGCCAGTAAAGCTTCCAAACCTGCTTAAAAATATAAAATCTCACCCTGTACCTAAAACCTAAAACCTAAAGTAAACAAAAGCCTAGTCGATTCTTTACATAAACAGGGCAAGAAAAATACTAAGATATCCCTAATTAACTCAACCTATTTTGGAAAAGATAATGCCAATCTCACCTATTAGCGGCCATATGCCGCTTAGCCAAATACAAGTTCCGCAACATGCCACAACTTCTCCTCTACTCGAACAGGGCAATCGTCTGTTCGAACAGTCTGTTCGGCGTGGCCCTCTTCACTTTCAGAGTTCGTCGCTCAAACATTTGTGCGCCGAGCTGCGCCAATTGCAGAATGCTCCCAGCAGTATGCAAGCCCGGCGGGTGCAGGATGCTATTCAGCACTGGGAGAACCACCACCCCAAAGAGGTGATGGCCCGTAGTACCCGCCTTGCTGAACTTAAACAGGCTCTGGCAGAACAAGGCACCGTGGGGCGCACTCTACAATCAAAGGTGATGGCAACCGGTCCCCAAGTAATATTAAAACAGCCCATGCCGGCCTTACCACAATCTATCGCCGCTCAGATCACCAAAGCCCAGACTGGCTGCACCACCACCTTGGTCTCCTCCGCGACAGCCGAACTGATAAAGCACAACCAAAGCGACCAACAGCACATCAAAGACAGTGATGGACGAAAGCCTGTTAATAACATGCCACCGCCCCCACCACCACCAATGGCAGATAAAACGCAAAAAGTAAAGAAATGGGTAGTCAATACGGACTCTAAGCAGCTCCAGGCACTCAGGTATTATTCCGCACAGGGATATAATCTTATAAATACCTACCTGCGTGGAGGAGAGTACGTTAAGCATCAAGCTATTGAGACATTATTGTCGAGAAATTACTTACACAGTAATGAACCAACGCCTCAAGAATTTGATGCAGGAATGCGTGCATATATTCAAGACGTCACAGAGGGATTAAATGAGCTTGCTATCACGGATCATAAAAAAGTTTATCGCGGGTTAAAATTCGATAAATCAGAACTTAAGAATTTACTGGATCAATATACTACAGAGGGAAACATCATTGCGGAAAAAGGGTTTCTTAGTACCTCGCCAGATAAAGCCTGGGTCAATGATACTATTCTGGTCATAAATCTTGAGTCAGGCCATAAAGGTCGTATTTTAGGGGACGCAGCTCATTTTAAAGGAGAAGCAGAGATGCTATTCCCCCCTGAGTCAAAAATGTTAGTGGAGAAGGTTTTGAATCGCGATGATAAAGAATTTGATTCCCACTTTTCAAATCTGAGACTAACAGATGATGCGTCAGCAGATACCACAAGGATTAAAAGGATTATTAATATAAAAATGCTGAACGAATAAAATCACCCGCCCAGAAAACGGAATTTCAGGGCGCAAAATTTTATGTGAAAACAGAGATATTAAAGATTTTATACCTTATGGATTTGAAGATGGATCGCGACGGCAAGGGAGCTACTTATTTTATTGCAGGTTAACCCTTTTATTATTAACCAAATTAAATCTACTTGATGTTATTTCAACACGCCAAACGGGCACGTTGTCATTGTGCCAGATATTGTGACTGCTCCCCGCCGTAAAGAGGATGTCGCAAAAGGCCAGCATTGAAAATAAACCCGCAGAGATGTATTAATTAAAGAATTCAATATGAAAAATCGGAATTAATAGCGATTAATAAGCCATTTCATGTGATATTTATCACATTTTTTTATGTCCATATGATAAATATCATGATCTTGTGGTCATAATATTTAGAGAGCGAAATTCTCTGTTATTTGTCTCCACTCCATCCTACTCAGTTGGACGCGGTCTATTGTTCTCTCTAACGCCACGTATTAAGTGATGGCTATTTTACGCTGTCATTTTTTACCGCGGAACAGACCGGCGCTATTTAAAAGAGCCGCATGTCATGGCTCGTTTAATGGCTTCTTGCGTTATCCCCGTCTCAGGATAATGGTTCAATTATGTAGGGTTTCAAATATGGATGGATTAGTTTTCACCTGCCGAATTGGCGCACTGCCCCAAACCACCTTTCAGGTAGCGCAATTTACCTTGCAGGAAGAGCTGTCACAGCTTTATCGCCTGACGTTAAAGGTGGTGAGCTCACGTGATGACATTCCCCTGAATGAACAACTGGGCAGAAGAAAATCTGCAACTGCGTTCACCGGAAGCAACCCCCAAGCCGAAGCTAACCTTATACCGTGCCAGCAGTAACACGCCGGTAGAGTATGCGATGGAATTTATGGAAATATAAGTATGGCAATATCCAACAATGACAAGATGTGCCCGGCTGTCACATCAATCACCTGTACGATGGAAATCGGCGTCTTTCCTGCTGATGAAGATCCCTGTTATCTGGCGAGAAAAGCCGAATACGCTCTGCGTTTGCCGGCAATGATTATGACCAAACTGGGGGCTATTCGCTTTCTTAATCAAGTCATTATGAGTGGGTTGATTAAGGTTGAAGAACTTAAACATGACTTTCTGTGGCCCTATAAAGCAGAAGTGGTGTTTGCTATCCGAGGAGAGCAGGATGTCCCTTTACCCATGCTGGCGGCCAGTCAAGACTCTAAACAGCGTTATGGTGATAATTTACCGCAATCCAGTAATCCGTTTGCCCGGCCTTCTGCCGACGACGCGGAGAAATTTGGTGTTTTACGCATTCGCCGCCCCGATATTATTCTGGTTAAAGAAGAAGCTCTCCGCTGGCCGGGCAGAAATGCCACCTACTTCGATGGCTCCGTACACCCCGATAATCTAAAAATGCTGATTGAGGTGAAATTTCCGGGCGATGACCTAACTCAGGCACAACAAGCTGATTACATCCAGATTGCGACAGAAAAACGTTTTGGGGTGATGCGTATCATTGATAACCGTACTGAGGAACAAAAACAGTATGATGAAGCATGGCGAAAACATTATCAGCCCGGTTCCCAACATTATAAAAATCCGATCCCACTGGCCCCACTGCCGCCCGGTTCGCCTCCTGATGATGAAGCTTTACCCACCCCTCCCGCAGAGGGTGTGCCGGGGACCATTCCGCAACCCCTGACAAAAAATCCACCGCTTCTCAGCACTTCCCGCTGGTCGTTTTTACCCAGCTATGAAGACTGGGTTGTTCTTGGGCAGGAGGTGGCGGGTCTGGCCGAAAATGGGCTGAATTATGTCCGCGACAGTACCCGGGAGCTTCTTGCCCAGTTTGGTACCTGGCTCAATCAAACCGGCAAGTGGGTGTGTGAAGAGATTATTGACCCGATAAGCCATCAGATCAGTTACGCGTTTTCCTGGGTTAATGAACAAACAGGGAAAATCGTTACCTGGACGGAGAGTGAGATAAAAGCCCGGTGGCAGACTGTACAACAAGGCTCAGATATCACCCTGGAAGAGCTAAAAAACATTAGCTGGATGCAGATATTGAAAGAGGTGGGGGAAGGCATGCTGGAAATGGTGGTGATTATTGCCGGTGTTGCCGTTGTTATCCTGGTCACTCTTGCCGTCGCTGCCGCGCTGATTGCACTGGTGGAAATTTTAGCTGCCGCTGCCGCAGTTAGCGCCGCCGCGTTAGCTGCCGTCCTGGCAATATTGGCGAGTGTGACATTCGCCACCGCTTCATAATTAACGGAGAAAATATGGATACTGTAGATTACTTTGCCCAGTTGAAATCACAACTGACCGCATTTACCTTCCTCAATGGCGATGGGCTGACTGTTTCTCGTCTGGGCCTCTCGATTACCCTGTTTTTTAAACAGGGCTACACCCAGGAGAAAAAACAGCGCATTCTGGCCTGTTACCGGCGCTTTCGGGAGGAGTTCGGCACTCACCTGCGTTTTCACCGTCATGAATTTAAAGGGTTAAAAAAATATTCCCCAGAAAATATTGCCAAAGTGGAAGAAGGCATTCTTAATCAGAAAAAAAACCAGCCTTGTGGTTGGGTGGTCAGTGATGCCAAAAATGAAGATGAGGCACCTCATTACCTGATGCGTTATCTGGATTCCGATGAAGCTAATGGTGATAACAGTAGTTCATACCTTAGTCTGGTGTTGCCCTGGGATTATCTGAAAGAACAAGAGGGCATGGCTCGCTTTATGGCCTGGTTGGAGTTTCTGTGTGAACAACTCGAACCGGACAGTGGTGACTGTGGCTACTGTCTGGTCTTACCCAATGACTTCTATGACTACTTTCCTTTAGAGTATCAACTGGCACAACGTTACCCTTCCTTGCAAGTGAACTCCGCAGTGTTCACAGCTAAATTACAGTATGGGCATTCCATCCGTGGCATTAATTGGATCACCCTGCTGTCCAAACGATTTGTAAACCGATTGGGTGGAGAATATTGGATACGCCGCACGCTGCGCCCCTACCGGGATGTGGAGATTACTTCTTACCGTGATGGTCTGATTATCCGGGCCGGTCAATACCCGGACTTAACACCACTGCCGGGCAGTGTCCCGGAGAGTTATTTTGCTATTAACCAACTGATACGCCCAATACGAGTCATTCCCCGTGAGGGCCATTCCCTGCACTTTTATGGTGAAGGTCATTTTGATGATATTTCCACACTGGCTTGGTATGCCCGTTATGACCGGGGACCGCTACAAGTGACCCCTTTGAGAGGTGATCATCCGGCACTGGTCAGCGGGATCTGGCAAACCGACAGCCTGCCTGGCCAGCAGTACTTCTTTGCTCAGGGTGCGATGTCTTTTGATGTTGAAGGTGCAGAGACGGGTACAACTATCTGGCATCTGATTCGGGAAGCGGCAAGTATGTGGGAATAACAGATTATCCACCGACTCATCACTCACGGAGAAAATATGGAAACTGTAGATTACTTTGCCCAGTTGAGATCACAACTGACCGCGTTTACCTTCCTCAATGGCGATGGACTGACTGTTTCTCGTCTGGGTCTCTCTATTACTCTGTTTTTTAAACAGGGTTACACTCAGGAGAAAAAACAACGCATTCTGGCCTGCTACCAGCGTTTTCGGGAGGAGTTTGGTACTCACCTGCGTTTTCACCGTCATGAGCTGGAAGGGCTCAAAAAATATTCACCGGAAAATATTGCCAAAGTGGAAGAAGGTATTCTTAATCAGAAAAAAAACCAGCCTTGTGGTTGGGTGGTCAGTGATGCTAAAAATATCTATGAAGCTCCTCGCTATCTGATGCATTACTTGGATTCTGATGAGGATGATGGTGACGATGATAGCTCTTACCTCAGTCTGGTATTACCTTGGGATTATCTAAAGGAACAAGAAGGCATGACCCGGTTTATAGCCTGGCTGGACTTTCTGTGTGACCAGCTCGAACCCGATAGTGGGGACTGTGGTTACTGCCTAGTCTTACCCAATGATTACCATGACTACTTTCCCTTAGAGTACCAGCTAGCGCAACGTTACCCCTCCCTGCAAGTCAATTCTGCGGTTCATACTGCGGTATTACAGTATGAACACTCTATCCGTGGCATTAACTGGCTCACCCTGCTGTCCAAACGCTTTGTAAACCGACTGGGCGGGGAATTCTGGATACGTCATGTGCTGCGCCCTTACCGAGATGTGGTGATTAGTTCTTATTCCAATGGTCTGATGATCCGGGCCGGTCAATACCCAGATTTAACGCCACTACCGGGCAGTGTCCCGGAGAGTTATTTTGCTATTAACCAACTGATACGTCCGATACGGGTGATACCTCGTGAAGGCCATTCATTGCACTTCTATGGTGAAGGTCATTTTAATTCAACTTCCACCCTGGCCTGGTATGCCCGTTATGACCGGGGACTGCTGCAAGTGACCCCTTTGAGAGGTGACCATCCGGCACTGGTCAGCGGGATCTGGCGAACCGACAGCCTGCCTGACAAACAGTATTTCTTTGCTCAGGGTGCGATGGCTTTTGATGTTGAAGGTGCAGAACCGGGTACAACCGTCTGGCATTTAATACGAGAAACGGAAAATACAACGGAGTAAATAATGCGCAGTGTAGTGGAAAGTAAAAAAATTATCCTTAAAGGTGATACCACAACAACCGGAGGTGAGGTTTTAAAGGGTTCCGATTTGGTAAACCAACAACTATCGGTTGCCTGTAAAGGTGACCCGGTGTTTTGTCCCGCCTGTAAACAAACCGGCGCGATTGTGGAAGGTTCTAACTTGTTCAATATACAAGGAACACCTGTCGCGCTGGAGGGACATTTTGTTAATTGTGGTTGCCCGACTGGCGTTTGTCGATTAAAGGTACGGTCATAACTATCAAATGCTAAAGCCTTTAATTGGAATACCCATAAAACCGGAGCCGGTTTTAAACTGTGATTAAAAGTTATTTTTTTAACCTATGATTTTAATCGATATCTGGTTTTAATCTTTTTTTATCTTTTGGATATTAGCTTTTTGCTAAATTTAAACATTATGATATATACCCTATGGATTTCAAGATGCATCGCGACGGCAAGGGAGAGAATCCCTGGGAGCATAGATAACGATGTGACCGGGGTGAACGAGTGCAGCCAACAAAGAGGCAACTTGAAAGATGACGGGTATATCGTGGTTTTACGTTTAAACGAACGTTAATCATATCCGATTTATTTTGACTGGCACTGTTTTACCGATGTTGTTTTACCAATATTTTTTTACCAATATTGTTTTACTGGCAATTCTGCGAGCTTTTATAAATTATCACCTTTTGTTTTTTCTTTATTAAATCACTAATAAATAGTTTTCTAGTATAGAGATACCATTAATGTTTTTTAGGATAACGCCTTTTCAGCGCTTAAATCCAGCTAAATTAATCGTTTTATCGCTTCTTTAATCGCATTTTTATTGATTTTTTCGTAAAACGATGGTGAAAAAATACTTTAATGTCAATCTATTCTATTAATGTTATTTTACGTGATTATTGCTTTTCAACCCTCGGTTAATGGTTAATGGTTAGTGAATTTCGACTAAATGTCATTAATCACGCTACTGAAAACTTTTATTTCCTTGGTTAAATCAGTCTGTTTAATAAAGTGATTAATTTCTCTGTTTGTCTTTTTAAATAGTCATGACTGGTTAGGTAAATGTAAAATAAGTGGAGGATAGTATTACCGATTTACCGATAAATGGATTAAACATAGCAGAGAATAGGTTGTTTTTAGTCACTTTATGTTTTTTAAAAAATTGGCATCAATGGTCTACCTATTTTTTAACCCTTAGTTGATTAATCACCGGTAAAAGGGAAATGTAAGTTAAAAAAATAATGTTAAAAATATGATAAGCTTGTACTGTGGTTTTCATTCTGATGGGGTGCTTATTTTTAATTGTAAACCTGTTATGACGAACGGTTTTTATTGCTTAATTGTGGTAAGTTTAATAGCTTTTACATTTTCTGAATCGTATTTAACCTCCTTGTTTTCATTAAACTGATATTTAGGTTTTCTCGTTTTTCTGTATTTGATTTCTCAGGTTTAAAACCAGTGAGGGTGGCAGAACTGCTAACGGCATTAAGATTAACACAAATTTCTTTAATCATTTTTAATATTACTAAACACTCTTGCTTTTCTGGGGTTAATCTAAAGGCCGCTCGGTTTTGTCTCTGATTTTTCGTAAACTTGTTGCAGTCAGGCAAAACCTTTTATTTAAGAAAATTGGTTTAATACTGTTAAAGCTGTTAAAGCTGTCATTTTTTCCACCTTATTTAATCAACTTAAAACCTGTTTTTCCTGATGTTTTCTCTTCCAATGTCAGCATGACATCGGACTTTTTACCCGCTTTTAAAAATCCTTAATCAATTCTTTTTACTTTTGATGATTAACGTTTTTACCTGTTTTTTCGTGGTTAGCCTGGCCTCTTTTCCAGCTTTTAAAACCACACTGATAGATAAAAAAGGCTTTTTTTAACAATTGCCCCGTAAATCCTAGCCCTAATGGAGGGTTTACGGCGATTTTTGCTAATCCCCATTTTTCTGGCTTTCGCCACGCCAGTACTCAGAGCATAAAGATGGCTCATAAACGCATAGTTAACAAACAATCCTTTCCCTCTATCTACTTAGTCATCCATCAACTCACTAAATCTGTTAGCTTTCTTGCAGATTTAGTTGATTAATTTGCACAACCTGCCTTTTCCTGCACATCATGCAACTTATTGCATTTACCATTATTCATTAAAAAATCATGATTAAAGTTGCACTTATTGACGACCACGTAGTCGTCCGTTCCGGTTTTGCCCAATTACTCACGCTTGAGAATGATCTTGAAATCGTCGGGCAATACGCCAATGCCAAAGAAGCCTGGTCGGGTTTACTCAGAAACCCGATTGATGTTGCCGTGATGGATATCGCTATGCCGGATGAAAGTGGTTTGCACCTGCTCACCCGGTTACGGCAAAAACGGCCTGATTTTCGCACTATTATTCTCAGCATTTATGACACCACAGCATTTGTTCAAAGTGCGCTGGATGCCGGTGCCTGCGGCTACCTCACCAAACGATGTGGCCCAGAAGAATTAGTACAGGCAGTACGTTCCGTACATCAAGGCGGGTGCTATTTGTGTGCCGATGCACTAAAAGCACTGCGTCAAACATCACAGAAGGTTACAGCACTGCAAGTCCTAACCCCCAGAGAACGGGAAATATTTGATCTGCTGATCAATGGCATTAATGTTAAAACTATCGCAGAACAACTCTATCTCAGTCATAAAACGGTTCATGTACATCGTGCCAATATTCTCAGCAAACTCCAGTGCGATAGCACCATTGATCTGGTCCATTACGCTCTGCAACACCAGATTCTCATGGGGAATCCATGAACAGAGGATCACGATTTGGCCTGTTATCACTCTTTCTGCTGATTTTTTATTCGCTGAGCTGGCTTGCTCTGTGGACCATCAGCTTCTACCTGAATGACAATGGGCAACAAGCTGCACTACTTCTGCCACAAGGGTTGCGGCTAGCGCTGTTTATCCTACTGGGGCGTCGTTACTTACCCACCTTGTTAGCCACTGAGATTACCATTTTGCTATGGCTTAACAGCGAACAACTTATTACTCACAATATCATTCTGTTATCCCCCTTTCTCAGCCTAATACCCACCTTTATCGTGCAACAATTTTGGTGGCGCTATCCCCTATATTGGCAACGACTCTCAATTCTGCTGGCTGGCGTCGCCGCCAATAGCGTATTGCAGGCTATTTGTCTGGGATTTACGCTGACTGCCGGTGCCAGCCACCTGTTTCTCACCTCGTTAACCGGTGGCGTTTTATTGTCACCTTTTGTTTATCTGATCTATGAATATCTACGTCAGCAACATCTAAAAAATATGTTGCAACCGAGTGACCCTGATCCGCAGTTACGCCCTTCGTTGTTGATGTGGTGTTGTCTATTCTGCTTGCTAGGATTAAGCGCCCAGATCTTTATGTCACCAGAAATTGAAAGCCTTTTGGTGATTCTCATATTTATCCCTAATGTCTTTATGGCCTACCGCTACGGCTGGCAAGGCGGCGTACTGGCGGCTTTACTCGGGAGCCTAATGATCACATCAGCTCGACAATTCAGTGGCGCTTTTAACGATTTAGGTGAGCTGGAAATGTTCCTGACTATTCAGGCTTTATTAGGCATAGGTCTGGGGATAGCCATCAGCCGTCAACAACAGCTCGCTGAAAATTTACAACGTTACCGTGAACTCTTAGAGCAGGAGTTAACTGCCCGCCATAATCTGATGAAGAAACTGGTTCACACAGAAGAAGACGTTTGTAAAAGTATTGCCCGTGAGTTACATGATGAAATTGGTCAGAATATTACTGCCATTCAAATTCAGGCAACGCTGATAAAACGTACCGCCACCACCCCGGCAACAGAAATGATCGCAGAACAGATCAATAACCTGGCCCAACAAATTCATCAATCCACCCGTCAATTATTACGCCAATTGCGCCCGCCGGTTCTGGAAGAGATGTCCTTAGAAAAAGCACTTCACCATCTGATCCATGAATTGGCATTTAAAGAACGAGATATTGATTGTCAGTTGAATTACCAGCTTCCGCAAAATCCAACCAATGAAACGGTGGTTTTTACCCTTTACCGTCTGGTTCAGGAGTTACTGAACAATATCAGCAAACATGCCAAAGCGACTCGAATCGCTATCATCCTGCGACAGCACCGGGATGTGATTGAACTCAGAATCAGTGATAACGGCATCGGCATTACAGAAGATAAAAGAAAAGGTGGATTTGGCCTCCAAGGTATTGAAGAACGTATCCGTGCGTTAGGTGGCGATTGGCAGTTAAGCAATGATAACGGCACGCGTATAATTGTTAAGCTGCCCACAAATTCTGATGAAAATCAGGCATAACTAAGAATGATTCCTAGTTGCCTAAAACCTTATCCCATCCATTTTCATCAACCTTTCTTTATATTTCCTTCTCATGGAGGAGCCGGGTATGCAAGCCACCAGTCAGGAACAGATTTCACAACACTATCGCCGCTGGCGCAGCCGTTTGCTGATTTCCATGATCATTGGCTATGCCGCATTTTATCTGACGCGAAAAAGCTTCAACTTTGTCATGCCAGTTATGCAGTTGGAACTGGGACTGGATAAAGGACACATTGGCTGGATAACCACTCTGTTCTATCTGGCTTACGGCAGCTCAAAATTTATTTCCGGTGTATTTCATGATCGCACCGGCTATCGCTGGTTTATGGGTGCCGGATTAGTGATGACAGGTGTGTTAAACATTATCTTCGCTTTCTGTTCATCATTTTCTGCCCTGCTGATCATTTGGACACTGAACGGCTTCTTTCAGGGCTGGGGATGGCCCCCCTGCGCCAGATTGCTGACACACTGGTACTCCCGCAATGAGCGCGGCTTCTGGTGGGGATACTGGAATATCTCCATCAATATTGTTGGCATTACCGTCCCAATGCTGTCCGCTTTTCTGGCGACAACTTATAGCTGGCAAACAGCGCTGATGATGCCGGGAATTATCGGCATTTTATTAGGCATCTGGCTTTGCTATCAGTTATGTGGCACCCCACAACAGCACGGTTTGCCCAGTGTAGGACAGTGGCGACAGGATTCATTGGAGCTTCGACATGAACAGCTATCACACCCCATGCCGATGATGCAGATACTGCGGGATACCATCTTAACTAACAGAACTATCTGGTTGCTAGGATGCTCCTACATTCTGGTTTATCTCATCAGAATGGCGATTAACGATTGGGGAAACCTGTGGTTGTCAGAAACACATGGTGCCAATCTGCTCAGCGCTAATGCGACGCTCTCACTGTTTGAACTCGGTGGTTTAACCGGTGCTCTGTTTTCCGGTTGGGGATCTGATTTACTGTTCCGCGGCCAACGCGCCCCGATGATTCTGCTGTTTGCTCTTGGGCTATTTATGGCTGTCACCGCATTGTGGCTCACTCCCATTCATCACTACACGCTGTTGGCAGTCTGTTTTTTCAGTATCGGTTTTTTTGTATTTGGCCCGCAAATGCTGATTGGGCTGGCTGCAACAGAATATTGCCATAAACAAGCCGCCGGCACCGTCACGGGTTATCTAGGATTGTACGCCTATTTGGGCGCAGCAATCGCAGGCTGGCCGCTAAGTCAGGTGGTTGCCCACTACGGCTGGTCCGGGATGTTTGCCCTACTCACCGCCGCAGCCGCCATGATGGGTTTGCTGTTGATGCCAATGTTAATGGCAGACGTGAGTAAAAGGGAACATGGAGTAGCATCGCGACTTTCCAATAATAAGCAGTTTTGAATATAAGGATAAAATGATGAAACTGAAACCTCTCTCTACACTTATCGCAGCCGGTCTGGTCGTTGCTGCATTTACCAATAGCGCTCAAGCCGCCGGACGTTTGATCGTTTATTGCAGCGCCACTAACGCCTTGTGTGAAACTGAAACCAGAGCATTCGGTGAAAAATATAATGTAAAAACCACTTTTGTCCGTAATGGTTCAGGCAGTACTCTGGCAAAAATTGAAGCCGAAAAACGCAATCCACAAGCAGATGTCTGGTACGGCGGGACTCTGGACCCACAATCTCAAGCGGGAGAGATGGATCTGCTAGAACCTTATAAATCCCCTAATCTGACACAAATCATGCCGCAGTTCCGCGACCCGGCTAAACGCAAAGGTAACTACAGCTCCGCCGTTTACGTCGGTATTCTTGGTTATGGCGTCAACACTGAACGTCTAAAAGAGAAAAATCTGCCGATTCCAACCTGCTGGAAAGATCTCACCAAACCGATATATAAAGGCGAAATTCAGATTGCCGATCCTCAAAGTTCAGGCACCGCTTACACCGCGTTGGCAACCTTTGTTCAATTATGGGGCAAAGATCAGGCATTTGATTATCTGAAAAAACTCAATACCAATATTTCTCAGTACACCAAATCCGGTATTGCCCCAGCCCGAAATGCCGCCCGTGGCGAATCTGCGATTGGTATCGGTTTCCTGCATGATTACTCATTAGAAGTAGAAAATGGCGCACCACTGAAACTTATCGCGCCATGTGAAAGCACCGGTTATGAAATCGGCGGCGTAAGTATCATCAAAAATGCCCGCAACATGGACAACGCCAAACGGTTTGTTGACTGGGTGTTATCCAAAGAAGCACAAGAATTGAGTTGGAAGAAAGGGAAAGCTTATCAGATCCTGACCAATACCACGGCAAAAGCTTCTCCTTTGGCGCTTAAATTATCCGATCTGAAACTGATCAATTACGACATGGATAAATATGGTGCCAATGATGTACGCAAAGAGTTAATTACCAAATGGGTGACAGAAGTGAAAATGGCGAAATAAAGTCAGTCAAGGGCGGATCACCTCCGCCCTTAGAAGCTATCCGTCAGGCTACTTTATGTTCCCGCACCAATGGATAGCTTCTTACTGCTGCTACCACACAATAATAAAATGGAAGGAAATTATGTCTCACGCATTCAGACAAAAGCAGGATGCCGTGTTCTGGTGGATTGCCCTAATGTGGTTGGCCTTCGCGCTTCTGCCATCATGGAGCCTGGACTACGGCCTTTTTGAATCTACTCAAGATGAACTGCTCGCCGCCTACGGCTGGAACGGATTAAACATCAGCTTACTGTGGTTCCTGCTGCCTTCAGCGCTGCTATTACGTCCACTCACACCAGCAAACCGCAATCAACCTTACCGCCACTATTTTGACGCGGGTTATGCCTTACTATGCGCGCTATTTGTGGTTATTAGCGCGGCCATTATCGGTCGTGGGCTGGGCTACGCTACGATTTTCCTGTTTATCTCACTGGGCGCGATGATTACTCTAGCCCTGTCTCGCCTTGAATGGCTAGGTGGTGATAGTTTTGTTATCGGTTCATTAGTCGCAGTTATTGCCCTCATCGGCCTATTTATCCTTTATCCGAGTATTGCCATCTTTATTCCGATGTTTACGGATGATGCCGGTCAGTTTGCCCCATTTGCTTTTATATCGATCCTGGGGCAAGCACATATTATTCAGGTTATCATCAACTCTGTTCTACTCTCGCTGGCGGTTGGCGCAGGTTGCACCTTCTTCGGGTTGGTACTGGCAATTTATACCGCCAGAATCGCCCGCCGCTCCGCCATTATTGGCCGAGTATTCTCCATCTTACCCATCGTCACGCCGCCGTTTGTGGTCGGTTTAGGCGTCACCCTGATGATGGGCCGTTCCGGTTATATCACTGAATTTATGGCAACCTGGTTTGGCCTAACCAACACCAACTGGCTGTATGGCTTTACCGGCATCTGGCTGGCGCAAGTGCTAGCCTTTACGCCAATGGCATTTATGATCCTTGATGGCGCAATCAAAACCATCCATCCCTCATTGGAAGAAGCGGCTTATACTCTGCGTGCCAATCGCTATCAGACCTTCTTCAATGTTTTTATTCCGCTGTTGAAACCGGCACTGGCGAACGCTTTCCTGATTGTCATTGTCCAGTCGCTGGCTGATTTCAGTAACCCATTGGTACTGGGCGGTAGCTTTGACGTACTGGCGACCCAGATCTATTTCTATATCACTGGTTCTCAACTCGACTATCAAGCCGCCAGTACTCTCGGCGCTTCGCTGCTGGTTTTCTCGCTGCTGGTCTTCTGCGTGCAATATCTGTGGATTGGTAAACGTTCCTACGTCACGGTTTCCGGCAAATCCTACCGTGGTGATGTACAACCGTTGCCAACGTCACTGGTTTGGGGAGTCTGTGCCATCCTATTTATCTGGGTTGTGTTCAACATTTTGTTATACGGCAGCATCTTCTACGGCAGTTTCACCGTCAACTGGGGAGTGGATTACACCCTGACCTTAGATAACTTCATCAAACTATTTGGTCAAGGTATGCACGATGGCGCATGGCCATCATTACTGGATACCCTACTCTACGCCGGTATCGCTGCCCCCATTACTGCGATCCTCGGTCTGTTGATTGCTTACATTGTTGTACGCCAGGAATTTCGCGGTAAAAAAACCATCGAATTCACCACTATGCTGTGCTTTGCCGTACCGGGTACCGTCGCTGGGGTTTCCTACATTCTAGCCTTCAACGATTCACCTTTTTATCTCACCGGAACCGCGGCAATCGTCATTATCTCCATGACCATGCGCAATGTGCCGGTAGGTATCAGGGCAGGGATTGCCGGTCTTGGACAAATTGATAAATCACTGGATGAAGCTTCACTCAGCCTGCGCGCCGGATCGATGAAAACCATCCTTCATGTTCTGTTACCCTTACTGCGCCCGGCGATTTTATCTGCACTGATCTACAGCTTTGTTCGTGCGATTACCACCGTCAGCGCGATTGTCTTCTTGGTCACACCCGACACCCGCGTAGCAACCGCTTATATTTTGAATCGAGTGGAAGATGGAGAATACGGGGTGGCTATCGCTTATGGCTCGATCCTGATTGTGGTTATGCTGGCCATTATTTTCTTATTTGACTACCTGATTGGCGAAGCGCGGATCTCTCGTTCCAAAGCCAAAAATACACAGTAATCACGGAGTGACGACATGACACAACAAAATTTTGTCGAACTGAAAAATGTAACCAAACGGTTCGGTAACAACACCGTGATCGATAATCTGGAACTCTCTATTCCGCAGGGACATATGGTCACGCTGTTAGGACCATCCGGCTGCGGTAAAACCACCGTATTACGTCTGGTTGCCGGGCTGGAGAAACCTAGCGCAGGTAAAATTTTCATTGACGGTGAAGACGTCACAGATCGCTCTATTCAGCAACGAGATATCTGCATGGTATTTCAGTCCTATGCTCTATTCCCGCATATGTCACTGGGGGAAAATATTGGCTACGGGCTGAAAATGCTAGGGCAGCCTAAAGCAGAAATACGCGAACGGGTTAAAGAGGCGCTGGAGCTGGTGGATTTAGGCGGCTTTGAAGATCGTTACGTAGACCAAATCTCCGGTGGTCAACAACAGCGTGTTGCACTCGCTCGCGCACTGATCCTCAAACCTAAAGTGTTACTTTTCGATGAACCGCTGAGTAACCTTGATGCCAATCTGCGCCGCAGTATGCGCGAGAAAATCCGCGAATTACAGCAGCAATTTAATATCACCTCGCTATACGTTACTCATGATCAAAGTGAGGCATTTGCAGTTTCCGATGCGGTACTGGTGATGAATAAAGGTAAAATCATGCAAATCGGCACGCCACAAACACTCTATCGCCAACCGGCGTCTGAGTTTATGGCAAGTTTTATGGGAGATGCCAATATCTTCCCGGCGACTTTGGCTACTGATTATGTTGAGATTTTCCAATATCGTCTGCCACGACCAGCCAACTTCACCACCAACCGGCAATCGGTAACGGTAGGCGTCAGACCGGAAGCTATCACCCTGAGCCGTAATGGAAATATTAGCCAACGCTGTACCATCAGCCATGTGGCTTACATGGGGCCACAATATGAAGTCACAGTCGATTGGCAAGGACAAACTCTGTTGTTACAGATTAACGCCACCCAATTGCAACCCGATGTTGGCGATAATTATTATCTGGAAATTCATCCGTTTGGAATGTTTATTTTGACCGAGAAAAATAGCGGTTAATTTGATCACAAAAAATCCTGACTTTTAAATCAAGAAGCTAGGCCGCCATCTGGCGGCCTATAATCCTCAAGAATGCTTTTCAATGACCAAATCAACACCCTCATTAAGCAGTTCATTGATAGATTGATTAGTAGATTGTGCAGTGATAGCAAGCGTCCGATGACGCTCTGGTGACAAACGCGTGGTTACTTTGCCGCTATACAATTTGTAAGGTTCTATACCATCTTTTTGACACTCTTCAAAGAAGATCGCCAAAGATTTAGTTCCTTCTTTCTTCAACTCATCGACGCTATAGGCGTAAAAGTCTGCGCCACCATTCAACCCAACAAATTCACCACGAAACATCTCGATTTCTGGATCAAAAGTGATAACAGCCACATGGCCGTCAATTTTTAACGTATTGTTCATCATGGCCTAATTCCTAAGCTATCCAACCATATCCTAATAGAGTTAACAGCCCCTTTGTCAGTAGTTGGTCGTGGGTGAGGCCGGTGAAAAATCCGTTTTTGATTTTTCAATAGCACTGCAACCCTCGAACCTTCCCTTTCATGTATCTCCGCTCCTAATGCAATAAAAAGTGCCTCAATATCAGACCACTTTATAGAACTGTTGACAGGTCGGGTAAATACATCTGACAGCGTTTTGTAATGTCGTTTATTCATGAGTCTATAGTATCACTTTATGACACTACCACAAGATTTTTATGATTCTAGGAACAACAATTTCAAGTCACGACTAAGCTTTTCCATACCTGCCATAGCCGGTTGTTTAACATCAAGAGCCAAAACAACCTTCTCCCGGGGATTCGCTCCCTTGCCGCCGCGATGCATCTTGAAATCCATAGGGTATAGATACAAAAACAACAATAAATAAATGTATTATTTAAGTAGTTCTCTTACCTGACCAGAAAATGCCTCACCGCCATCCTTCGCGGTATAACGTACATGCAAAATAATATCTGACAAATTATCCAGAATATCTCGCTGTATATTGTCTGTTGCCGCTGATGGGAAAGTGAGCTTCCAGTCAGAAACCGCCCCCGTTCCTTCAAAAGGTAAATAGCGATCATCACCAAAATTAAGATTAAATGTACCGCTATCATTAATCCCTGATGAAAGTGCGATTTGTTGGCTCGCTCTCAAATTCGTGACAATTTGTTTATTATCGCCCTCTTTATTTGAAAGTAAATATTTCACACCATTAATATCCGGCGTTTTCAATGTATAACATTTCGTTTGAGTTAAAGTCGCTTTAATATCCTGATAAGGACCCATTAATGTCGGCAGCGTGACCGATACAGACGTGATCTGGCGTAAATAATGCCCGGCATAATCTTGATCAAATAATTTCTCGTTCAGTATAAATGTAACTCCCTCACCGGTTTTAAGCTCAGATTGAATATCATCCCATTTTTTCGTACCAGATAATAGATTTTTTAACGAGATCGTTTTAGTTAACTCTAAACGACGTTCATTACGATTCAAATAAGCCGATTCCATTTTCAGTAGATTCAGTTTAATCTTTTCTCCTACCAATAAACCATTATGGTTATCGTCCCAACTATTTTGCACAATAAATTGTGTGGCAAAATCCCCCATTTCATATTGCCAGCATGCTTGTGCATTTAAACATAGCGAAAGCACTGCATCGTAAGCCTGACGATATAATGACATCATCTGATCATTCAGCCATTGATAAAGCGAAGATTTCGTTACCCTGGTCACAGTAAAAAACTGATACATATCCTGCTCTTTTTGCAGTTGAGCCTGAGATTGTTGTAATGTTGTATTCGCGGCGGAGATTTGTGCCTCTTGCTGTTCAATCTGTTTTTTCAACATTTCCAGCTCACTTTCCGCCTGTTTATATTGAATTTCCCACTCTTCACGTCGCCGGTTATAACCCGCTTTAACACTCAACGTATCACTCGCCATTTGCATGATTAATGATGCAGTACGTGTAATACCCGCAGTACAAACAAGCGGCATATGCCATTGTTGTCCACCAAATGATGTTCCCGCTATGCTAGGAATCAGCGAAGCGGCACCGGCGGCGGTTAACATTCCTTCCTCAACAGAAGAAATAATTTTTGCCGTACCTTGTAAATTCAGAGCATAGGTTTCATCTGTAGAAATATTTTCATCATAAAGCGCCTTATAATGATCAATCCGTTGTTGTAATGTCTGCTGACTTTTTAATAATGCCTCTTTTCCTTTTTCAGCAATTACGACAGCATCTTTCTGCAATGAAATGGCGAAAATAGCTAACTCTTTCAAATGTAATTGATTCAACTCTTCCTGTTCCGCACAATCTTTACGTTCTTGCGCACTTAAAAGTAAATCACCAAAATGACTTAATGTATCTACCGCATGATAAACACTGGGTAATAATGCCCGGAAACGATAAGGCGGTATATTCAAAATACCGGTACTGCCTGCTGCCAATAACGATCCACCGTTTGCCAGTAAAGCAAGCAAATTTTTTGGATCGACCGGTGTTGCATATAATGGTAGCGACAAAGGTTTACCATCTAAAGTTAAATTATGGCGCAAATTATAAAATCTGCTAGATAAAATATCCCAATACCACAGTAAATCATTGTTCAAAGGCACTCTGAATATCGCATTATCAACCACCGTATAAGCACTGACTTTAGTGGCTGGAAGATCAATTAATATATCAAGATCAATATTACTCTCAAATTCGCGTAATTTATTATTCTTTGAAGAGGTGACATCTGCCAACTCAAGCGGTAGCCAATGACTAACTAAATCAAAATCGGGTCTTGGGCCAAGTAATTGCTGTGCTTGAAGGTAGCGTAATTTAGCATTATTAAGTCCGTCATTGGTCAGAAAGCGATAAAAACTATCACCAAAATCAATTAAGTTCTGTACATACATTTGAAATATGGCTTTCTTATAATGTACCGGATCGGCATAAGCTATCGCATCTGGATCTTGTAATCTTTTTAATTGTACTGAGCTATCTTGAGAAACCTCTAACAGGCTGCAATTCCAATAGCTTGGGCTACCATTAGCCTTATTTTTTACTCCTGGGTTGAAAATATAGTGCAACCAGTTTTGGGCATCCTGATATTGTTGTGAAGCATTGAGTTGATACGCAACTAAATAAGGAACATGGAAGAAAAGCTCCCAGAAATAAATACTATTCGCCCCGTTAAGCGCAGAATCATTATTTTCACCACCCCCCAGAATAAGCGGTTCCTTAATATTTTGCGCCTCCCAACTCAATACATCAGCAATAGAATTGTTAGCCCGTGAAATAAGCTCCTTGCCAAATAGGGTATTTAATCTGATAGATCGATATTTAAATTGTAATTCAGTAATATCCAGATACTGTGCTTGCGTTTTTTTATTATAGGTCAACAGCAGGTTAGGATAGGAAGTTTTACTTAGTTTAACTTCATAATGGTTATAACCTAAGTCCGCATCTTCGCCCTCTTTCTTATAACCTAATTTTAAAAATACACTCGAATCCTTACCATTTATTTTATCGAGATCAAGTTCTACAGTAGAAATAATACTCTTTCCATTGAGTAATTGGCGTTCTGAATATAACAGACTATCGCTCCCCCCGTTAGTATGCCATAAACAGAAATCGGCCTCCCGATAACCTGAATGGTCAATATCCACTTTTGGCGTTCCCTCTCCAGAAGCAACAAGCTTACCACCCGATTTATTAAGTTCGGAACTAAATACTTTAGCTTCTTGTAATCCAGATAGAGGCACTTCCATTTCTTTAGTAAAATGATAAACATTACCTTGTTTTTGTCCCCATTCAGAAAAATTAACATTCAACTCAGGATAACCACTCTGACTAGAATTAAACATAATATAAAAATAGTCACCTGATGCATAACTATTATCATTGATAGTCACCGCGACAGAAACTGTTATTTTTCCATTGTTTTCTTTAGCACCATCCGCGAGTGAAATATTAACCTTTCCTGTTTCACTAGATTTACTTTTAAGATTAATATCACATGCTACAGATTTAATAATCTCTTTCCCAATCGACAAACTATTATTACCACTGAGACGTAGTTTTCCACTACCCATTTCAGCAAATAGTGTCATTTTCTTTGTCGCAAGCCCAGGGTGACTTCCTGACGCCAGATAAACAGGCTTATCAACTAATTTATATGCATCGCCAAAATAGGCTGACAACATATTTGATTGTGTCAGATCTTGCGTAGGATTAGATTTAATCTGTTGATAGATATAGAGATCTAATGACTTTTCACCCACCAGAGGCACAGGAACTTCGTTAAATAGTAAATTACAGGAGTACGGATAATTCTTTTCTCCCGATGTATTATTTTCTGTTTTTACTGGCTTACAAATAGCAGAAATAACTAATACAGGCTCAGCTCGCAAATCCATTAATGCAATGAGTTCAAAACTATCATTAATTTTACTCTTATCACCCGTAAAAGTCCGTAATTTATTTGGAAGACTCCATTCACCATTAAATTTTCGATATATCAAATTAATACTATAATAATTTTCTTCTTTACTATTATCTGCTTCATGTGCCAACCAAACGATATGAAGACGACCATTAATAACGACTGGGCGGATCTTAATCACTTCCCCAGTAGCAGGAATACCAATTTTTTCCCACTCTTTCCAAGCCGTAGGATTAATGACATCTTGCACATTTCGATTAGCCATATTCAGCGATCGCCAATAATATTGACCTGGCGTAATATTCATTTTACCAATAAAATAATATTCAGCCTGAGCAGGAGCTAATTCTTTAGTCGCATTAATATAGCCACTCATCAGCTCTAAATTACTTATTTCTTCAAATTTATTCAAATAATTCAATATGACTTCCTGAACAACCTCATCACTCAATTTACCTTTATTTAAATTATCCTCCAACTCTTTAAAATCACTTGTTTTACCATGGCGTAATATAGGGCTAATATAATTCTCTGGATAATTAGATAACTGTTGAAAACCAGCCCAAATATTATATTGGCTTAAAACATTATTCCATGTTTTTACTTTATCTTCATATTGATAATCATACCCTGGTTCCATGTTAAGCATAATGCCATTAATATATTGCTGAACACTGGAAATCGCTTGTGCAACGACACTGGTATTAACCTGACTAGATACCTGATTATCAATAAGTAAATATTGATACAAATCATCCGGCGTTTTTAAATCAGGTACATTAGCTGTTTTTGAAATATGCCCCAAGTAATAACCAACCAATCCATCACGAACACTCTCAGCTAATTTTTTAGCAACAATATTTTTCATATCCTTAACCTCTATTAAAATTTTTTTATTCCACTATGACAATTACTTTTACAGAGTTGCTACCATCGCTATACCAACCTGCTTATAATCCTGATAAGAGGAATGAGCATTGATATTTATCGTTGCTAATAATGAATGCATGGAAAGTGCCATTTCCTCAGACCAAAATTTAAGTCTCATCATGATATCTATTTCAGCCAATGTTTTTGCTGTATTATCTTCCTTGCCAATAATATGTGAATTAGCTGATAGCACTTCATCACGCTGCCATGACAATAGTTCAGTTAATATTTTCACCATATTAGTTTTATCGTTACTTTGATTATTCGTATTAACTAACTCCAAATAACGCAATATTTTATCTTCCGCGTTATCTAAAGAAGCAACTAATTTTATCCAATCTCGGTAGCGACTTAAATAATAAATAACCGACAAAGAAAGTTGCGTGTTCTGGCAGCCAAACCATTCAGGATGTTCAGAAAAATGATGCAACATCACAGTACTCAGTCGGAAAGTCTTAATCACTGAAATATATCGCGATAAATCATACATCAGTATCAAATAATCCTGACTGATCATCTCTGGCTGTAAATTTTTCTTATCAAACAGTTCAAATGACTTCAATAAAAAATCATAACTACTTAAGCCGATCCAGTTTAGAATAAATAAAGGAAACGGTTGTGATAGCTGAAATGCATTTGCCAACATACTGGCCGATATTGCATTTTGTGCAGATTGAGCTTGATTAATAATTGCAGCCCATTGCTCAGTAATAGATACTTTGATTTTATCATCAAGTAATATATTTTTTATCGTTTTATTAATTTCATCAATAATATTAACATTATGCTTAACTAAACCATATTTTTGATGAGATACTGCATTTAAAACAGTTTGACGTGGAGTTAACCAATCAATCAAATTATCATTATCGTCTAATGCTGGTAAGATATTTGACGATAAACTTTCCAGAGTTAAAATTTCCGAATTACGATGCAATCCCACTTGATTAATAAAGGCCACCTGCGCCGCATTTCCTGTCATAATAACTTCATTAGCCGGTAATAAGAATAATTGCAGAGTACCAACAGATAATTTATTTATTCTCAACCATTCTATGGTTTGCTCCATTGCAATCATAATATCCAAAATATCTGTTTGCCTATTATTTCCTGATTGCGATAAATAAGGAATACCCGTGACCTGCTTTAATACTTTATTTCCACCGATTAATGTTAAAATAACCACACCTTCCTGTGGTGTTAACCCTAAAATTCTCGACAATTGCACAATACGATAAAACGCAGAAACAACAGAAAGTGAACATGTTAAACTCTTTTTACCCATCGATTCAGCAACTAATGGTGCTAATAAAGAAAAATCTTTTTCTTTAATTTTCAATCCAGCACATAACTTATTAATGATATTATCATCCTGTTTTGTCTCTGAATAAAACTCACGATCATCAATCACCAATGGTGCATCAAATAGCGAAGATAAATTGAATATCTGATCAAAGAAAGGAATATCTTTACCCATCGAAAAAGGAGTAATTTGATATATCAACGCGGCAAAATCATCAGGTGAAATATGATATTTTTTGCTCCAATGATGGAAAATACCTAGCATACGTAAGGTATTCTCATTCATCTGTAATTGCTTATTTGCATCCCCTTCTGCCCGCATCGTTGCCGTCACCAATAAATCAATTTTATCTACCGGCAATTTAATCCATTTCCACAACCGTATCATGCGATTTAGCCTATCAAAGCGTTCATGATTCACACCTGATAATTTATTTACCGCTTGTGGTAAATTATCATTTGAGACAAACTCACGATACAAATGTAGGAAATCACTCCCTTTTGCCTTCGGCCCATTAATAAAAACGGCACCATAATGATAAGGAGCCGCAGGTAGACCTAAATTAAGCACATTTTGAGATAATCTCACATTATTTTGCTCTAATGCCCCCCCTTTATTGGTAGATATCCCTTTCACACATAATAATTGCTCAACCTCTGCGACAGAAAGAGCCGTTTGTGCAGTAAAAATCGATAACAATTCAAGTAAGCCTGCACTATTAACACCGTAATTATCCCGATAGAATTGTTTATTAGATGGTTTTAACGGCTCATTGATTATTTTTTGTTGGGAAATACCTAGCTGATTTGCTAAAGGTGTGACAAATTCTCCATTAGCAGTATTCAGATTGGATTTAAGAAAATAAGGATAACTCTTATCTGTCTGTTGCATCATTTTCAGACAAAAAAGTTTTCTATTATCAAATGTTAGATTAATTTGGTTTTGTGCATAATCATAAGGAAGTTGAAATGGATAACGTACATTAGCCAAAAGATCATAACTGGATAAATTTGTCTTTCCTTGTTGTTTTAACATAGCTTCCAAACGTTGACTTAGCATAGTATTAACCAAGGACAGTGCTGAAATCTCCTGGTTAATACTCACTTCATCCAGCATTAAATGCGCTAAATCAGCGCGGCGCTCATCTATTTTAATGGCCTCAGCATCCGCATTGGATTCAATATCCATCGCTAATTTATAAATCTCTGCTAAATAAGCAACCGGTGAATTATTCGCTTCCGGTGCGCCATTTGGACAATATTGCTGCCAGTTATCCTGAAATAAAGATTGATATTGAGGAACTTCTTTTAATGAAAGAGAAGAATAACTTCTGGCATATGTATTATGAACGTAACGCTGGCGGAGAAATTTACGGTCCACTTGACGACTGGTATATGTATTATGAATATAATGCTGCTGGCGAAATTTATGGGATATTTGTATAGCATAGCTGTTTGCTGTATCATAAATATCTGCTACCTGATGATTTGAATTATACTTCTCTAAAAATAGATGACGGGGTGTTCTTATAATATCAAAAATAGATTTATAACCTGATTCAATTATCTTATCGGTGAAGTTATATTTATCACCTAATCTCTTTAACAACGGGCTGATATCATTAGTCATAGGATCGCCTTTATTTATCGGAAATATACCCATCATCTTTCAAGTTGCTTCTTTGTTGGCTGCACTCACTCACCCCAGTCACATAGTTATCTATGCTCCCGGGGATTCGCTCCTTTGCCGCCGCGATGCATCTTGAAATCCATAGGGTATATACAGGATGAATATTTTTTTATAAAAAAAACAATAAATTAGATAACAGAGATGCAATAAATAATAAGAAATTTATTGCATCATCTGGCGGTTATTAAAAGTCGTTAACGATTAGCTGATTTTCGGCTCAAGTGTAATCAAAGCATATCCCGCACGATTGGGTTTATTTTTATGTGTCACTCTGAGTAAAACAATTTCTGAACAAGTAATATCACTTGGTGCAGTATAAGTTGCAGTATACTTTTCGATGTCATTACCAAACTCATCTTTTGTGACTTCTGGTTCACCTACCTTAATATTTCCTCTTTCTGGCATAAGACTCCATTCACTTGGAGAAGTCAAATCATTACCAACAGAAGAGAATTTCATTACGGCATCGGGTGTTAATAACTCTTGATTATAGCTAGGATTAATCGTGAACTCAGCTTTCGTGTTTTTACTGATAAGCAGGATATTAACTTTATCTAAATCGCCATTATCAGCAACAGCCGTCACCGTAACCATATTATATCCAGCCGGGAAAGCGGCTGGAGGCGTATATTTGCCATTCGCATCAACAACACCATAGCCAGTACCCGTTTCCACACGCCAATTCACTTTTTTATCGCCATAAACAGTAAAATTGGCATTCTTATTAACATCATTTTCATTGATAACAACAAAAGAAGGACTAATCGATACTGAGGAAGGCACCAAAATTACAACCGCTGAAGCTTTAGCGTTTGTATTTGGGTCTGTCGCAGTAATTGTCACAATTTGATTATTCCCTTTTATCTTAGTCGGTGCCATGTAATCTCCTGTATCCGCATTAATACTCCCCAATTCTGCTGGAGTAATAGACCAATTTACCGTTGCCTTGGTGTTGATTGTAAATTTATGCTTAGCTTTCACTGGCATAGTTAGTTGAAGATCATTAATTCTAAATGCAGTTGATGTTAGTGAAATATCACCAAATAGCACCATATCCCCAGGCACATATACTTTATCAAATTCAAGATAATTGCTTTCAGGAAAAAGAAGATGCTTAACTGCAAATAGACTAATGCTATCTAATTTAATCTTTGCAACGTTGGATAAATTATTTTCAACAATACCTTTAACAACTTCTGCTGTTTTATTAATAAACTTTTCTTTAGGGTAAAAGTGTATTCCCCAAACAGGTTCATCTTGTTTATCATATCTGGTGTTCATTCTATTATTTAATTTTAATTCAATCTTATCATTAGATTTTACATGAGGCGTAATATCTATTGAACCATCAATATAAAAATCAATCTTAGAGTCGTTCCAACCACCACTTATTGCTGAATCGTAAAAAACACCAAATGTTTGGATAAAATGATAAGAGTGACCATTATTATCCTCCCCAGAAAAGATAATTTTTTCCTTCTCAGGCTTAATATACATCCCAGAATAAGGAATTTTTACCTTCTCCAGCCAAATATTAGTTTCACCTTTAGACAATCCTGTCCATACTTTATACCCTCCTCCTTCATATTGTACAGGTTCATCGCTCTCAGCATACCCACTTGTTATCTTCAAATAGCTAGCTGAATCATCTGATTGACTATCTAACTTAACTAATTCTAAATTTACACTCGTAGAACTCGGTAATAAACGCTCATATTGCGGCTTAAGAATATTCTCAAAAAGTGTCTTATTACTGATAATTAGCATCGCAGAACGATTATCTGGTATCAAATAAGGAAAATTACTTGAGCTAGTTGGTAATACTCCACCGTTAGGATTATAGTTTGTTGCAATAAATAACAACACTGCCCCATGACCATAATTATCAGAACTACGTGAATTAGCACCGGGTGCCGGTTGCGTTCTAATTTTAAACATTTTTGGGACTAATCCAGTCGTATTATCCAGCTTCAAAATACCTAACTCATAAGTGACATCATTATCTTTGAGCCAATTACGGAAAAACTCCTTAACTTCTGCTGGCGCATCGTTGATAACATTGACTACCCCCAAAATTCCTTTTTTAAACTCCACGACAACTTTCCCATTATTATCAACAGAACCTGTCGCCGCAATCAAGTCTACGGTTATTGTCATATGGTAATTATTATTCGGGGTAATTCTTTGATAATTCTTTACTCTACCATCATCATAAAGTTCTATTATCGTGCCAGAAATAAAATTTAATTTTACCGTTGCCTGAGAACCTTCAATTGATGAATTTTCAAAGGAAATTAACGGCACTCCCAATATCAAGTTGTCAAATTTTATCTTTTTATTTTCGCTTTCCCAGAAAATAGGTGAAAAATGTGCACCTTCACTTACTTTTCTTACATATTGCTGTTCAAACAGCATATTTATTTTAGTTCTATCATAGGCAGCAACAATATCCCATCCAAGAGTCTTTGTTTTACCGTTAAAATCATCAATAATGCTATCTTCCGTGGACATATAATCACCTATTTTAGACGTCATAAAAGATCTGTTATTAGAGGAAGCGTATTAGACAATAGCTTCCGCCATCATATTAATTCAATAATATACCCATAAGTCGAATGTAAAATATATATTATTCAATTTACCCTAATAGATTAACAATCAATTAGGATATATATGATAAGCATAACATATATTAATGAAAATATAATACCGTGAAACATTAACAAAAAACATGTAACAGCTAATATATAATATTAGCCATATAATTAATATTCAAATACAAAAAGCAATAATTACACGGTAAAACATAGATTATATACCCAATAGATTTCAAGATGCATCGCGACGGCAAGGGAACGAATCCCCGGGAGCATAGATAACTATGTGACCGGGGTGAGTGAGTGCAGCCAACAAAGAGGCAACTTGAAAGATGACGGATATAAGTTCTGAGAATACCAAGAGCCCCTTCTGCGTGACTTATTACGTCTAAGGTTGTTTTGCCAGCAACGAGCAGTAACGTTCGATATCCACATTACCGCCACTGACAATAATCCCTACCTTTTGGCCTCGCAATGACTCACACATTTTGCGGGCAGCGGCAAAACTCAAGCAGCCAGTCGGTTCGACAATCATCTTCATTCTTTCTGCATAAAATCGCATTGCATCCACCAATTCTTCATCAGAAACAGTGAAAATATCATCAACATTTTTTCGAATAATATCGAAAGTATATTGCCCAAGATGTTGAGTTTGTGCGCCATCAGCAATAGTTTTAGGCGTATCGATGTGAATAATTTTGCCCTGACGAAATGATTGCTGAGCGTCATTACCGGTTTCCGGCTCTACACCATAAATTTTACATTCAGGAGAGAAATGGCGAGCTGCAAGCGCACTGCCTGAAAGCAGCCCTCCTCCACCGAGACAGACAAACAACGCATTCAGTTCACCGACCTCTTCAAACAACTCTTTTGCCGCAGTTCCCTGTCCGGCAATAATATGCGGATGATCATAGGGAGGAATTAAGGTCAATCCCTGCTTTTCTGATAATTCACGGCTAATTTGTTCACGATCGTCCGTATAACGATCATAGAAAACAATTTTGCCACCATAACCTTCGGTCGCGGCAACCTTAGCCACTGGCGCATCGAACGGCATGATGATTGTCGCCGAAATATTCAGTATACGAGCCGCCAATGAAATTGCCTGAGCATGATTACCCGATGAATAAGTGACAACCCCATTGCGGCGCTGTTCATCATTAAATTGTGATAACGCATTAAAAGCACCACGAAATTTAAATGCTCCCATTCGCTGATAATTTTCACATTTGAAAAATAACCTGGCTCCTGTCATTTCATTAGCAGTGCGGGAAGTTAGGACTGGCGTACGGTAAGCATAAGCTTCTATTCGCCGGGCGGCGGCAATGACATCATCATAAACAGGAATATTTTTCATAGGAATAACCGTAAGTTATATAAAATATTAGACAAAATATCCACACCAGAAAAATTCGTCAATAGTAAAGGTTGTGACTAAATTTTGACTTACCACAATACCTATAAATAATACCTATAAATAATGCCTATAAACAATGCCTATAATTCAGAATCTCTGTGCGCTTGATTAATTATCGCTTTTGCCATCCATTTAGTGATCTCAATAATTTCCGCATTATCCATCTGCCAGATATCTTTCATCACCAGAAAGACCTCGGAGCCATAAATTAGGGAAAAAGACCGAATGACATTTTCCAAAATATCCGGCGGAAAATGCCCTTTTAATGGTTCAACAACCATTGCCAGGATATCTTTACGATGCCCACGTACCAATTTCTTTTCCTGCTTACCCTCAGATAAACATCCCTGAGCCCATTGTTGCAAGGAAACTAACAGAGCAGCTCGCAATGCACCTTCGTATTGAAACATTCGGGGATAAGCAAAGTCCAACAACTCCGTAATCCGCTCCTCAGTCTTTTCACTAGCAGGCTTCCAAGTGAGGATCGGCCCAAGGCTGGCACCAACAATCGCATCAATTAAATCACTTTGTGTCGGAAAATAGCGGTATGCTGTTGCTCTGGAAACACCAGCATGCATTGCCAATTCAGAAACCGAAGGTATCGCTCTCTGTTCAAAAAGCGCCAATGCCGTATTGATTAGCAATGTATAAGTTTTTTTCCGAGTACCAGTAAAATGAGTTTTCGTCTTCGAATCTATCATTGCCATGACTCTTCACAATAAAAATTGCTATATACCCGTTATCTTTCAAGTTGCTTCTTTGTTGGCTGCACTCCCTCACCACGGTCACATCGTTCTCTATGCTCCCGGGGATTTGCTCCCTTGCCGTCGCGATCCATCTTGAAATCCATAGGGTATATTAACACTTATGGTTAAAATATTTTTTCGCTATCATCACTCTACTCAACCATCTACAAAACGACCAAATTGATTCATTTTATTTATCAATAAAATGAGATGACAGTCTCAATTTGGTAATACAACAGTGATACTTGAGTCTCATCTTGACTATAATCTGTCCATGAATGAGTAGTCAGCACCAGGGAAGTATTCATAATTATAATGAAAAAAAGCCAAGGCTATGTTTATATCGCTACTATTTTTGATACCAAGCGCACAGAAATTTTCTACGTCAGGGATCTGATCAAAAAAGCGGGCCTTGCCGTTCGAACTGTGGATTTGACTACTCAATCTGACTCGCCGCAAAGAGGTGCGGATATTACCGCCCAAACAGTAGCAGAGCATCACCCGCAAGGCAAAGAAGCTGTTTTCTGTGGTGATCAGGGGCAAGCCATTTCCGCAATGTCAGTCGCCTTCAATCTCTTTTTATCAAAACAACCTGATGTTTTAGCCATTCTAGGTCTGGGAGGTTCCTGCGGTACAGCACTGATTACACCGGCAATGCAATCTTTACCGGTAGGTATACCAAAACTTATGGTTTCTACTATGGCTTCCGGCGATGTTTCTGGCTATGTAGGTGTTAGCGACATCTCTATGTTGTATTCAGTCACGGATGTCTCTGGTCTTAACCGTATCTCTCGCCAGGTATTAAAAAATGCGGCCAACCAAATTGCAGGGGCAGTCTATTTTCACGAAGAGAACACTATTGAAGATAAACCGGCTATCGGCCTGACAATGTTTGGCGTGACAACACCTTGTATACAATTATTAACCAGAGAGTTGGAACAACAGTATGATTGTCTGGTTTTCCACGCAACCGGCAGCGGCGGTAAGACAATGGAAAAACTCGCCGAAAGCCGTTTGCTTTACAGTCTACTGGATATCACAACCACTGAAGTCTGCGACTATCTGTTTGGTGGTGTTCTTGCCTGTGATGCTGACCGTCTGGGGGCAATAGCCCGCACGCAAATACCTTATATTGGCTCTTGCGGAGCGTTGGATATGGTGAATTTCGGTCATCTAAATTCTATCCCGGAACGCTACAAATACCGACAATTTTACCGCCACAATTCGCAAGTAACATTAATGCGCACTATACCCGAAGAAAACCGCCAAATGGGAATTTGGATCGCTGAAAAACTCAATCAATGCGAAGGAAAAGTAAAATTTATTATTCCAGAAGGTGGTTTTTCTGCTCTGGATATTAAAGATGGGCCATTCTGGAATCCTGATGCTAATCAATCATTTATCAATGCTTTTGAAGCAACATTGATAGAAACGGAAAACAGACAACTGATTAAAATCCCTCATCATATAAATTCACCTGATTTTTGCCAACAAGTGATTAAAGAATACCGGCAAATGATGGCTTAGCGCCGGCGGTAATACCGTTGCAAAAACAACACTGACACTGAAAGATTATATACAACTAATTAATGACTAGGCAAAAAGTTGCCAAAAGAGGGCATTCTAATGCTATTGTTCTATCAGAGATGAATTTACGACATGTCTGTCAGGACGTTGCACTAAAAGAAATTAAAGCAGTTAACTATTCGTGTTCTAAAGGGAAGCCATAAGAACTTCCTGTTAATAACCTTGCTATAAGATGTTAGGAGTTAACAAACTAAATTAACACATAAAAATACCGGCTTTGTTCTCTCCCTTTCGGAGCTTATTTCCGTCAACACCAGGCTCCTGCGGCCCCCACCGCAGGAGTTTTTTTATGAATAAACGGGCAGCAGGTTAAAATTTGACAAGATATGGGCCGCAGCATTTAGTACGCCAAATAGCAAAATCAAGCCGATCATCACATTACCTCCCCAAACTCGATACATAGGGCTACCAAATCGTTTACGGGATGCTCTGGCAAGTAATGCGGGAACAATAGCCGCCCAAACTGTTGCAGCAAGGCCAGCAAAACCTATCGCATGAATAAAACCATTCGGATAAATCATTCCACCAACCATTGGCGGAAGAAACGTCACTAATGCCGTTTTAAAGCGCCCCAGCTTGGTGTCATCAAATTTAAGCAGATCAGCCAGGTAATCGAACAACCCAAGCGTGACACCAAGGAATGAGCTGGCAACCGCAAAGTTAGAAAAGAGAGTCAATAATAAACCCAGAGCAGAACTGTTCAATCCTCCACTTAATGATTGAACCAAAACATCAATATTGCCCCCCTTTGCGATGATTTCGACAAAATCAGGCCGGGAAATATTTCCCATTGTTCCAATCAACCAGATCAAATAAAGCACCAAGGCCATTGATGTCCCAATAAACAAGCATCTCTTTATTTTCTCTGGTTCTTTTCCATAATATTTCATCAGGCTAGGAACATTACCATGATATCCAAAGGAAGCCAGACAGAAAGGTAAAGTCATTAATACATAAGGCCAGTAAGTTGGATTAACTTCAGTTGTATTAAACAATACCGCTGGTTTAACGTTATAAACCAAACCGCCGAACGTCATAAAGAAAGTTAATATCTTAGCACCAAGAATAATCGACGTCATCCGGCTAACCGTTTTAGTACTTAACCAGACAATAAATGCAACAACAAGAGCAAATAAAAAACCAGCAAACCCAGGTGAAAAATCTATCGATACTTCTCGCATAGCATGTTGAATAATCGATCCGCTCGCGGAAATATAAGCGTAAGTCAGTATATATAAAACAAAAGCAAGGGTAATACCATTAATGATATTCCAACCATTGCCCAACAGATCTTTTGTTATAGTACTGAAACTTGAGCCAATTCGATAATTAAGATTGGCTTCCAATATCATTAATCCTGAATGCAACATGCAAAACCAGGTAAAAATCAAAGTGGCAATTGACCAGTAAAACCATGCCCCTGACATGACAACTGGTAAAGAAAACATGCCCGCACCAATAACCGTTCCACCAATGATCATGGCACCGCCAAATAAAGATGGAGACGATTTTTTTATCGGCAAAGTAGCCATATGCGTTACCCTAGCGTGGCTTTATACCCGTTATCTTGAAATCTATAGGGTATATATAGTAAGCAGTAAAATTGGGGATGCTCTTAAACAAGGGAGCATCCCGATCTTTATTATTTAATTGGTTTTAATCTTGCAACGAAATGACGTAATACGGACGGTTCATAAGTAAACGTTAATCCTTTAATCTGAGGAATTCTCTCCTTCAAGGAAATAAAGGCTTCTACAACATAATCCATATGATCATTAGTATAAACGCGACGAGGAATAGTTAATCGCAAAAGTTCCATTGGTGATGGTTTCTGTTTTCCGGTTTTTGGATCACGACCTAATAACAAAGAACCAATTTCCACACTTCTTATTCCCGCCTCCAGATATAATTCATTATTCAATGCATGAGCGGGGAATTGTTCCCCTGGAATATGCGGTAATAATAATTTAGCATCAACAAATACAGCATGACCACCGGTTGGATATTGAATAGGAATACCTGCATCTCTTAATCTATTACCTAAATAAGCCACCTGATTAATACGATATGCCAGATAACCCTCATTCATCCCCTCTTCAAGACCAATTGCCAATGCTTCCATATCGCGCCCGGCAAGACCGCCATAAGTCACAAACCCTTCCATTGGCACACAGCGGGTACGCACTTCATTAAAGAGATCTTCATCATCACGGAAACAACAAAGACCACCAATATTGACCAAGGGATCTTTTTTAGCTGACATGGTTAACATATCACCATATTGATACATCTCCTTGACGATCTGCTTAACGGATTTATTTTCATAACCCTTTTCTCTTTGCTTAATAAACCAAGCATTTTCACAGAAACGGGCTGAATCAATCACCACAGGAATATCATGTTGCTTTGCAATCTCATACACGGCTTTCATATTAGCGAGAGAGATAGGCTGACCACCGGAACTATTACAGGTAACCGTTGTGATAATCGCGACAACATTATCAGCGCCATGTTCTGCTATCGTTTTTTCCAATTCATCAATATCAAAATCGCCTTTCCAATCATAATAGGTGGTTGTATCAAAGGCTTTTGACGTAACAACATTAATCGCTTTCGCGCCATTTAATTCAACATGAGCCGCTGTCGTATCAAAATGGAAATTAGAAATAAAGACCGGATGCGTTGCACCACCTTGCGCTTTTTTACGAGCAATTAATGTCGGAAATAAAATCTGTTCTGCTCCACGCCCTTGATGGGTTGGAATAGTATATTGGTAGCCAATTAATTCATTGACTTTATCACATAGATGATAATAGTTACGGGAACCTGCATAAGCTTCATCCCCCATCATTATCCCCGCCCACTGGCGATCACTCATTGCTCCAGTGCCAGAATCTGTCAGCAAATCAATATAAACCGCGTCACTGGGTAATAAGAATGGATTATATCCGGCTTCTTCTAATGCTTTTTCACGTTCGGCACGAGTAGTCATGCGAATATTTTCTACCATTTTAATACGGAAAGGTTCTGGAATACGTTTCATATATATTTTTATCCAATAATTGGCTATACTACATAATTCAGACAAATTTCCAAAAACCGACAGAAATACGCCAAAATAAATGTAGTGATTACAAGATTTAATTTTAAATATAACCAGAACAGTTAATTAGGGAAAAAATGAGAAATACGGTGATCGACATTAAACCATGCCTGCATATTACAAGAACAGATAAAATAATAACGTAAAAATATAGAAATCATAAAATTAACTTATTCCCTGATTAAAATCAGCCATTAAGATATAGATAATATTTAAATTATCCGTGACCAATTCCACAAAAATAGAAAACATCAGAAATATAATTTTATATATAGATTCAATTTAATTAATCAGATAAATCAACAAGAAAAACAGATAATAAATTGATTTTAATAAATATAACAATACAATTAACCATATCAATTAAATAAATTACTAACACAGAAAACCACCCCATAAGGGATTAAAAGAACAAATTAAATAACATAAAAATTAATAGAATTATTTACCCGATTTTTACAGGAATAAAAAATAGCTTTATAAAAAACCGCCCTTTATTAAAGGGCGGAAAATAGGAAAAAAAGAGGCAGAATTCCGCATAACGCGATAATATCACACAATAATATTACACAATAATTATGCTAACTGAATATCAATAGAATTCCATTTTCGGTTAGCTATTTTTTTCAGTTCCAATAGACATTGGATAATTAGAAGCTAAATGATTAGGTGCTTGAGAACCGATAATACATGTTGCAGTATGAGATGAAAAGATAACGCATTTTACCGCACATATAGGAAAGTGCGGGTACAATATACAAGCATGGGTAGATGTAGAAAAAGCAGAAAAGAAAGTCAACGTTAAAAGGGCCAAAAGTAACTGGTGTTGTAGTCTATTTATCATCATATCACCTCGCTGAATGGTATATTTTCATTTCCTTATATTCGACTCCTTTAAATTAATTATAGAGCAAAATTTAACCACAAAAATTTTTTTATCACTCCGTTGATAAATCGTTTAAGTTATCATAAAAAGCTGAATGATCAGATTTGGAAAATCCCATAATCCAACAAAATTATTCAGCAATATAAAATCATAAATAAAATTTAAATAAAATTACCTAATGATTCATTATACCCATGGATTTCAAGATGCATCGCGGCGGCAAGGGAGCGAATCCCCGGGAGCATAGCGAACTATGTGACTGGGGTGAGAGAGTGCAGCCAACAAAGAGGCAACTTGAAAGATGACGAGTATATACCTCATCTCTATTAACGGATAAATAAACCATGTACAATATCTGAATATTTTCTGAGTATGCGGCATCTCAAGAAATAATTCATTTACCTTTTTCAATAAGTAGGTTTTTCAAATGCATCAAACTGATGTTACTGAGCGCTCGCTCTTTTCGTTAAGCTGGCCGATTTTTATTGATATTCTTCTCCATCTGGCCACTTTATTAATTAATACTTATATGGTGAGCCATGTTTCTACTTCTTATCTGGCTGCTATGGCTGTAGGTAATCAGGTATTTGATCTGTTTATCACTATCTTCAACTTTATCAGTGTTGGTTGCAGTGTCGTTATTGCTCAATATATTGGTGCAGGCAAACGGGATAAAGCCAGCCAGGCGATCCATATTTCTATTGCATTCAACTTCTTGCTTGGGTTTAGCTGTGCGCTGATTACTATCTTCTTCGGCTATAAGATCTTGTCTATCATGAATATGCCGGAACATCTGATGGAAGATGGTTTTAACTATCTACACATTCTGGGTATCTGTCTTATCCCCGAAGCTATTTCGATTATTTTGGCTGCTTGTTTGCGGGTTTATGGGAAATCAAAACCGGCAATGTATGTTACTTTGATTGCTAACTTGCTGACAGTGATAGGTAATATGATCGTCCTGTATGGTTTCTTCGGATTACCTAAATATGGTCTGGAAGGCGTCGCCTGGTCTACAGTCTTTGGCCGGATTGTTGCCGTGATCCTATTATTCTGTCTGCTCAGTTATGGCCTGCGGATCAAATTTACGCTGGCGGGTTTCCTACGCTGGTCACAGGGTATGTTGGGCAAAATCTTATATATCGGTTTACCCGCTGCGGGTGAAAACGTCGTGTGGATACTGCAATATATGGCGGCCATAGCATTCATTGGACTGATGGGTGAAATTTCACTGGCAGCACAAACACTCTATTTCCAGCTATCACTGTTTGTGATGTTATTTGGCATTGCCACCAGCATTGGTAATGAAATTATGGTTGGTCATCTGGTCGGCGCTAAGCGGTTTGAAGATGCTTATATTCGTGGCATTAATAGTCTGAAAATCGGCTGTATCGTCACTATTGGCGTGGTCACTGCTTTCTGGCTGTTGAGAATGCCGATTCTGCATTTTCTGACGCAAGATGAAGCTATTATCAAACTGTTGTTGCCGCTATTCTTGCTGTCCGTTTTTATGGAACCAATCCGTACCGCGAATATCATTATGGTGAACGCATTACGCGCTTCCGGTGATGCGCGTTTTCCACTATATGCGGCCATATTCTTTATGTGGTGTATTGCTATTCCAGTGGGATATTTTTTGGGGATCAAAATGGAAATGGGCATTTTAGGTATCTGGATCGGTTTCTTCTGTGATGAATGGCTGCGTGGGCTCACTAACATCTGGCGTTGGAAATCTAAAAAATGGCAAACTAAGCGACTCGATATTTGAATGATTAAAATATCCCCGTTATCTTTCAAATTGCCTCTTTGTTAGCTACATTCGCTCACCCCGGTCACATAGTTATCTATGCTCCCGGGGATTCGCGCCCTTGCCGCTGCGATCCATCTTGAAATCCATTGGGTATATACAACCATATAGAATCACAAATGAAATTATATTATAAATGATTGTTATCAACAATAAACTATTTTATAAAAATCACCTATGCAACATGTTTATATACAATATATAAAATAGAAAATAATTCCACGAAATGAATAGAATGTAATTGCATATTAATCATCGGTTACTATTTTAAATTCTCGGTAATTATATTTCCCTTATAATTAGAATTAACCACTTTAATAAATTCAATTATTAATATAATTTATTTTAGATAAATTAGAATATATTGAAATCATTACCTAAAAAAACAGATTTATATTATTTTCAATAATTAAAATATTAGATAAACAACACGAAACTCCCCCTATAAACATTAGCAGAATTCATTTCCTATATATTTAATCCGAATCTCTATTTACCTTCCCCTAAATTAACCCCTCTTAAGTAAATATAAGATTAATTAGCTGAACAAAGTTATCCAAATTGTTATATTTAGCTAATAACCTTATTGAGAAATTTTTCCTTTCCTCTATTATGAGTCGATGAACGGTTATTAAGCTCATTAAATTAACCCTCATATTCCTGGGCATATTTATTGCATTACAACTTGTAATTTCATTAATCACAAAACGTTATTAATTTATTTATATACCTTATAGATTTCAAGATGCGTCGCGACGGCAAGGGCGCGAATCCCCGGTCACATAGCTAACTATGTGACCGGGGTGAGTGAGTGCAGCCAACAAAGAGGCAACTTGAAAGACGACGGGTATAATTAATTAGGATGCATTTAATGATAAGTAAGGAAACATTCGAGATATTTCCCTCGGTAGATATTGTTGACGGAATAGCAATGACATCGAATTCCGCAATTCGATTAACCCGAGGTGAAAGCTCAACATTACGGAGACCTTTAGGTACCCCGGCAGAAGTAGCACTAGCCTGGCAAAATGCCGGGGCAAAATGGATTCATGTTGTTGATCTTGATGCTGCGTCAGGACGTGGCTCAAACAGCCATCTTATTGCTGATGTCTTGGCTGCGGTCGATATTAACGTACAAGTCTGTGGCGGAATCAGAGATGAAACCATCTTGCGCAAAGTATTAGCCACTGGATGCCAGCGAGTTAATTTGGGGACCGCAGCATTAGAAAATCCAGATTGGTGTGCCCAAGCCATTGCAGAATATGGCGATAAGATCGCCATTGCTCTGGATGTAAAAAGCACATCGGAAGGTTACCAATTGGCAACGCATGGATGGAATGTCAGCAAAGGCAATCTCTGGGATCTCCTTGAGCGCCTAGACAAACAGGGTTGTCAACGCTATGTCGTCACCGATGTTGAACGGGGAGGCATGATGAGTTCGCCAAACTTCACGCTATTACAGGAAGTCTGTGCGAAAACGTCATCACCCGTGATTGCCGGCGGCGGCGTATCGAGCCTGGATGATCTCCGCGCTTTAGCCGATTTGTCCACTATCGGTGTCGAGGGTGCCATTCTTGGTCAAGCGCTACATATTGGTAAGGTTCCTCTCGAAGATGCCCTTGCTGCAACACAATCACCGAGACGTTGAATATGTCTGAATCTTTATCTCCTACATTGGATCTTCGCTCTATTGGTTTACTGGGCGAATTGCGCGGCGTACCTGAAACAGACTATTTAACTAAAGAAGTGATGGCGCTGCCTGGTTTACTCACGGAGAAGCCAGCATTCGTCGGATCCCGCGGTGCGGCCTATTACGAACAAAAATCTTGTCACGAATTACTGATGACGGCGAAATATTACACAGAATACATCGCTCAACTTGAGTGTAGCGATAAGCTGTGTACTGCCCCATCAAAATACATATTGGCCGATCATAGCTTGGCAAAATTGCTCAGAATTGTTGATAGCTTATTAAGTTCTCCGCAGACGGTTAACGAAGATATTGTGTCATTTATCGATGGGATCAAAGAGTGTGCAAAAGTCGTCAGCTCAACGCTGATGGGCACACCATTTACTTTTTCACCCTCGCCGATCCATAACTTGAAATTGCCGTTGGCTACGGAACACAAAATGCCCAGACCATTTATTGAAGGGGATAATCATCTGTTAACTTTGGCCGCAGCCCAAATTGACAAATGCCCCAACTCCTCTGTTGTTGGCATCATGTTAGGAGGATCAGCGGCAGCGGCAGTCACAGCCGCAGCATGGGATAGTGAGCTCAATTTAGTGAAAGTTTCACGTTACGATGATACGTCTCACAAAAGCAGCCATCTCTGGGGGCGCAAAATTCCATCAGGGAGAACCGTGACAATTATTGATGATAATTGCGGAACAGGCGACACCTTACGTCAGGCAACCAATCTGGTCATGGCCCAAACCGGACAACGTCCAAAGGCCCGTGCCGTCGAACTACATTGGGAAAAATTATTACGTACTCGCGTTTATGGGCATGCTGATCGTGTATTCAACCCTGAAACTCTAGATGTCTTGACGCCTTGGTGTTTCAGGCATCATCAGGTCCTGAATCGTTTAATTGATCAGCCTTTCGCTGATGATAAATATGTTCATACAACTACGGCGGATTGGGTTGCCTATTCATACAGTTTATTGTCTGTCCTTCATGACACCCTGACAAACTCAACATGGGCAGCCAAATTATTGCGTTTTTTATTAAATCTAAAAGCACAAACACCGCTGAATTATGAACAACCAATCGATGCATTTAAGGCCCTGGCACATCAATGTCCTGAATGTTCAGCTCGCAAAAACTCGTTTGGAAAAGGAGTTAATTGATTATGACAACAGCACATATTATTTGGGATTGGAATGGCACATTACTTAATGATGTCAATGTTTCATTGAGTGCAACCAATTTCGCATTGGCAGAAATGGGTATTAACCCTCTAACGCTGGAACAATATCGCGAATATTATTGTGTTCCAGTACAAACTTTCTATAAACAAGTGATTGGCCGTGAACCCTCATCTTCTGAATGGTCAGTGATCGGAAAAATATTTAATTTTCACTATCGACCGGGTATTCAGAAAGCCAGTTTAACGGAAGGTGTGAGCCAGCTCCTCGCTTCCCGCTATGAAACAGGTGCAACCCAATCATTATGTTCACTGATGGAGCATAATGAATTAGTCCCTATGCTTGATAATCATGGTATTGGCAAATTCTTTACCCAAATAGATGGTAGAAATACGCCATTATTGACCACCGGCAAATCAGAGCAGTTAGCTAACCATCTCAAAAAACTCAATGTTGCTCCTGAGCAAAGTGTGGTTATTGGAGACGCTACTGATGACGCAATTGCCGCATTAGCGGCAGGAACTCATGCCATTCTTTATACCGGAGGAACCCACAGTCGTGTCAGTCTTGAAACTGCCGGTGTTCCCATTGTTGATACATTAAGTGAAGCGTTATTAATAGCTGACTCTCTAATCCAGAAATAATCATAAAGGATTATTCAAAATAATCGGATAAGAAAAGGGATAATTTATAACGATATATGAATAGATAGTTAGCATATTAGTTTTAAAAGAGCAGATTATTCATCTTAAAAAGATTATCCAAACTGGATTATTTAACTATTATTTAGAGTAAATCAATAAATAATTAAGGAACAGATTCATGTTAACGGCTGTAGTTGGACTCCAATTTGGAGATGAAGGTAAGGGAAAATTTGTTGACTATTTATCTGGCAACATCAATAACATTGCTCGATTTAATGGCGGCGCTAATGCAGGCCATTGTGTGCAACATGGTAATCTAAGAGGCTCATTTTCTCAATTACCGGCCTCACTCAACAAAAAGAACTTATATATCTGCCAAGGTGCTTTAATCAGTCTTCCCATTCTGGTTAAAGAGATCGACTTTATACAAAAAGAAAACATTGATTCTCATATATTTATCGATCCGCGATGCCATATTGTCTTACCATTACACTCCGAGTTAAATCGAGCGTCAGAAAAATATAAAGGTAAGCAGAAGATCGGCTCAGTGGGTGTCGGTGTCGGGGCCTGTGTTGAAGACAAAACCAACCGTCATGGCATTCGGCTTATTGATACACTTGATAAAGAGAAATTAAGGAGTAAATTAGAATTTCTTTGGAGTATTAGGGAAAAGCAGATTAACCATGTTTTTAATGCACAAGCTTCATTAGATTTTGAAGAGATGTTAGAAACAACACATCAATATGGCAAGAGGATAGAACCCTATTTCACATTCACTAATGAAATTATTGGTGACTTACTTAATTCGGGAGAAGATGTTTTACTTGAGACATCACAAGCTACCTTCTTGGATAATAGCTTTGGTACTTATCCTTATACCGTGGCATATCAGACATTAGTGCAAACCTGCTTTGCCATGATAGGTATACCGGCACAGAAAATGCATATTGTCGGTGTGATGAAATCCTATATGATTCGTGTCGGCAACGGGCCATTCCCCACCGAATTATTGACAGAACAGGCTGATTATATTCGAGAGCGTGGGAACGAATATGGCACCGTTTCAAAAAGGCCAAGGCGTTGTGGCTGGCTGGACTTATCCCTGATTAAACACGCGGTGAAACTCAATGGTGTAACAGAACTCGCGATAACGAATGTTGATGTTCTTGCTGATTTAGATGAAATAAAAGTCGCTATCGCCTATGAAATTGATGATAAACTCGTCTGTTGTGATGATGCATTATTGCAGCTCGATAGAGCCAAACCTATCTATAAGACATTTAAATCCTGGAACGCACTTAACTCATCCTATACAGATTTAACGGAGCTACCTATTGAACTGATTGACTTCTTATCTTTTATTCAAGACTATGCTGGTGTCCCAATTAAATATATTTCATATGGACCAGACAGGAATCAGACATTAGTAGTGAAATAAAAGCGTGGAGAAAATAATGATTAACTATGTAACAGGATTTATGTTTTCTAAAGATAAAAAACATGTCTCGCTAATTTCAAAATTACAACCCAGTTGGCAAAAAGGGAAACTCAATGGGATTGGTGGAAAAATAGAAGCGGGAGAAAGCCCCCAACAGGCAATGGCAAGGGAGTTTGCTGAAGAAGCTGGCATTGAAACACGTCCTGAAGAGTGGCGACTATTTACCGTATTAACTCGTCCTGATGTTTATCAGGTAAATTTTCTCTATATGTATGATGATCGTGTCTATTCTGTCAATTCTATTGAAAAAGAGATCGTTAATATCTATGAAGCAAATTCATTACCCGATAATGTGATCTATAATTTACGTTGGTTGATCCCTATGGCGGCCGATGAGCATTTACGCTTCGATAAAGAAATAGAAATAACAGAAATGCGGGGTTAGATACGGTATCTAATTAACGTTTTGACGTTCTAATAAACACAGAAACACCTGCGCTTGAAATAGGTGCTTCTGTGAAATAGAAAACAACATCGTCACCAAACCATTTCGATAAATTCCCCAGCCTAAGCAGATGGCTCAACGAAGTTAATATCCGACCACACGGAAATAACCGCGACGGCCTTGGCTTGCCCGCCGGCACCGTCAGTCTTCAACAGAATCGGTACCACAGACAGTTGCGTTGAAGCGGTATAACTATCGCCCCCCAGCTTTACGTATCTCGCCGACTGCCCTGCACCTCGGTGCCCGGTACTGAGTGATAAGGGTTTATTGGCAAAATCGAAGAACGCGAAGGCGACCTGATCTATTGACGAGGCCAGCGCATGCGGTTTGCCCGGCACGAAGGGTCCATCGATCCGGTAGAGCAGGCGTGAATTTTGGAATACCGCGTCATCACCAGAACAGGTGCTGCTTATCCCGATCTGTCTGGCCGGTGCCAGTGGGTCTCCCGCCTGTTTACCGGCTCTTTTTACCGTTCCCCAATCCACCGATGAGGGCGTCAGGACAACCGCACAGGTGGACGGCTTTTTAACAGATGAAAGGATGACTGTGGTCCACAGGGGTTTCAGCCTCCCGTTAGAACCCGATATGGCGGCGGGAATCCAGCCGATCGCGCCCACTGACAGGGGGCTGCCTCCTGCCTTCGCATTGAAATTGCCGTCACTGTCCGGGTAAATTGCGCCTGTCACGGTACGGACACTGACATCAACCAAGCCGTTAGCATCGGGAACACAGGGAATATTAACGCCGGCACTCCGCCCTGTCAGACTGGCAGAGCGATACGTACCGGATAAACCGTGCGTCTGGCAAGAGAGTGAAGATTGCCCGATATCAACCATAAAGTCGCCGGATCGTCCCACTCGGACGTGACTCGGTGACGACGAAGAGATTAATGGGTTCGTTCCAGATTCCACCGTGTAGGCCATAAACTGCGTTCCAGCCGGGACGCGACAAGTTGTCGACCAGTCAAGGGGGCCACTGGTGGTATAACCCACTATCTCATCACGTGAGTAATCACGTTTATCTTTGTTGTTTGGCACCGTGGCATAACCCGTAACATGACGAACCATCTGTACCAGTTCAATCTCGCAGTCCTGATAACGCTCTGCCGCTTGAAGGGGCAAAGCAGTCAATAAAAAGAGCAGTGATATCCCCAAGCCTATGAGGGTTGGAACGGGGTTCTCTACATGACAGCCCCACAAACGTTCAGTGTTTAACATTCTTCTTCTCTCCAAATAACCCATCTGTTCAAATCGCTGACTTTAACTGGCGGGATAACCTCACTTTTAGTGGTGCCCACATGAAGTAACGCTTATAGACACACGGCATCTGCCTGCACCAGTTGCCCGGGGGTATCGGGCGGCACCTGATAACGAGTAGTGCATTGTTGCGCTGCCCCGTTTCCCCATTTGACTTTCACGCGACCGGCGGGAGGCATGCCGCTCAAATAAACTCGGCCGTTATCGCCCACAATGCCGCTGCCGGCCTGAGTGGCATTCTCTTCCAGCGTCGCGGTGGCACCAAAAGGTACCGGTTTGCCATGATGTATCAACGTCAACAGTAACTGGCTGCCTGAGCGAACCTGATAATTGGCCAGCGTCACTGCTCCCCTGGTCGGATAAACATTCTTGCTGGTCTGGTCAATATCGACCCCTTCCGACAGGGTGGACGGGTCCAGATTGATGGTGTTTTTGTGGTAGACCGATCCGCCCGGCAGTACGGCATAGCCACGCCAGTCGGTCTGCACGTTGCCGTCACCGACCGTCACCCCTTTCGCTCCGGGTGCACGGACCAATACGGCTTCATCACCCAGTGAACGTGATAGCGTCATGCCGTAAGGGTGGATTAGGAGGGCACCGGAAGCCCCGTAAGTGAAATGATGGCTATTGGTACTGTCGTTGTAGCCCAGATTAACGTTGCCCTGACTGCCCTGATAACTCAGAGACAAAGCCCGACTGTTTTGCTGGCCACGATTCCCCCAACCTTGCTGGAGGTTATAATTCAGGCGGTTATCCCATAACATGCCACTGATGCCGGTCTGCTGAGTCAGGTTACCTTGCGAGTCGCGCGAGGCCGTATAGCGGCTGTAAACTCCCCGTAGCGCCGACGATGATCCGAAGAGACTAAGTGGGACCTGCATATTGAATGACACCTGACGATTCTCCGACCAGTTGCCTGCCCCTTCCATGCGATAAATGTTATAACTCAGGTTATAGCTGATCCCCATTAGCATCGCGTTATAACCCAAATTCAGATTGTTGTCGGTACGGCCATTCCAATAATCGTTGCGCGTCCCGGAGGCGTAAAGACTGCCCCAACGTCCCAGCGTTTGATGCAGACTCAACTGCCAAGTGTTTTGACGTCGGTCAAGCGCCCACGGCACTTGATATTCATTCAGGCTGTACCCCATGCTGTTAACATCGCTGAAACTGTAATAATGCTGAGTGGAATAACGATAGGCGGCCAGATCAATGTTGGTGCCGGTACTGATCAAATTCTTGGCATATTTCACCCGATAAGCTTGACCCTGTTGCCAGCTATTTTCCTGTCCCTTAACCCCTTGCAACTGGGCACGGGCAAACGTCACATCCGCAGACAGTGCGCCTAATGCCCCCAGTGACACGCCCGAGCCGAATACACCTGACTGATAATTGCCCGCGGCCAGCCCCCCGCCATACAGAGTGATATTGTGTGGCAAACCATAGATCAGGCTGCCCAGCGCAAATACCGGGGAACGGCTGCCATCAGTGAGGTTGCCGCCGTGATATTGACCAGCCGTCAACTCATATTTAATGCCACCGGGACGCTGCATCATCGGGACAGATGAAGAGGCGAGGGTCGAGACACGGGAACTGCCATCTTCCTCTTTGACCGTGACCGTCAAGTCGCCAGAGTCCCCGGTGGTGTACAGGTCGGTGAAACGAAATGGCCCCGGCGCTACCGTGGTTTGATACACGGTATAACCATTCTGGGATACCGTCACCTGCGCATTGGAGCTCGCCACACCGGTTATCTCCGGGGCAAAACCGCGCTGACTTTCAGGCAACATAGCCTCCTCAGAAACCAATTTCATGCCACGTAACGGGATGCTGTCAAAAATATCCCCACCGGTATAGATTTCACCGGCCGTAAACTCACTGCGCAGTGACTGCACATCACGTTGCAGATAGGTATTACTCACCTGCCATTGGATCTGCGTAGAGGGGGAAAAACCAGCGGGACCTCCGTTGCGCTGGCGATTGTAACTGTAAGTTTGCGTACTACGCAGACGCCACGGCCCCAGATTCACCCCATTACGAAAAGAGGCAAACAGGTTACGGGAGCGTGATCCACCGCCAGCTTCCTGACCGTCATAACGACCTTCCGAACCATTGACGGTGTAGTTCATCAAAAAGGCCGAGATCCCGTTATCCCACAGTGATGGGTCAACCATCCCGGAATGGTGGGGCTGCATAGCTGCTTGAGGAACACTGAGGTCCAGACGTAAACGGGCGAAATCCAATATCGTGCTGGCATGTGGGATCTGTTTCGTCAGATCCGTGATGGGGCTGTCACTCGCTTTTCCCTGGAAAGCCGGTAACCCACGAATATTGACCCCATACTCTTCGAGCTGTGCAACCGTTAATACCGGTTGCAGATGATCATCCACCAATCTAAATTCAATCTCGCGATTATCCACCTTATTTTGGTTCATGTAGATATCCACCAGATAGCGTCCCGGTGCAACATAGCCCGCGTTTTCATACGCCGAAAGATCGATATGCTCCTGCTCCCCCGTCGACCCCATCAGGAACGCCGGATTAAAGTATTCCCGCGCGGAGGTGGGCAAGGTTGTCGCCGTCAGTGAGCATAACAGACAGACATATACAGGACGGAGCCGGAAACTGCCCGGCTGACCGGGCGAACATTGGCTACCCGTCGGCCGCACAGACGAAAATAAAATGTTTATTGTCATAGCTCATCTCTGCTTCTAACTTAAGCCTATGTGGTTAATCTTGAGGTCACTTTGCCGGTCATCGCCCGCAGATGAGGACAGGTCATAACGGAACATGGCGATCCTGACTATCGCCGGGAAAACGCCAAACCAGCGGCCCCGATCTTCCAGCGGTAAACGAATGGGTCTGAAACGAATGTGTTTGAAACGAATGTGTTTGAAACAAATGGGTTTGAAACGAATAGTTTTGTATGCCTTTCGGGGGCACCATTGCCTGACGGGTACGGTCATCTGCCTGTTGTCCGCCGACTTTCAGGACCGAAAAGGTCAGAAAATAGGGTGTGGGGTTTTCCACCCGTAACTGCGTCCCTTGAAGGGAAAATTTCACCTGTTTAGCCACCGTGGCGTTATCCCGAGCAGGTACCCCTTGAGGGCGATAAAACAGTCGGATATTCATTTGTAAGGCGACCTGCACTTGCGAATCTTTGCCGGTCTGGCGCTCTGGTGCTCCCATGTCCGGTACAGCGACGCCGGGGATAGCCCGCAGCGAGACCACAAAGGCCGATTCCCGATCCTGCGGTAATTGCCCGCCAAGCTGGCGAATACGGAACGAAAATTGCTCGCCAGCCTCAACCCGTTTTAACGGCGGCAGAACGATAAAAGGGGGAACTTGCCCGGTTTGGGTGTCAAAGCGACCGGTATCGGGGTCCATCGGGCTGACAAATCCCTGTACCAGATAGTTCTGTGCCGTGTGATTAATCATGCTGAGGGTCACGCCGCGCGGGCTATCGTTAGCCACATAAGATAACTGCATCGGGGAGAACGATAACCCCGGATTCTCCGCCGCCTGCACCTTTAACAGGCCACCTAACAGCAGGGCGAAACAGAAAGGGTAAATCATTGATCCACCGGGTGCTCGCCCATTCCCGTTACTGACTCTCTTCACTTTCCACCTCTGGATAAAACAAGGGCGAATTTAACGCGCCACGTTGGCGGTAACCACTTTGGCGGTAAATAGGTTTGAAGCCCCGCCGTAATCGTTAATCATCGACCAGCTCACCGAGCTTTGACTCACTTGCCCAACATAGGTCACACAATCCTGCGGCGCTATCATGGAGGGATAGCGGTTCAGATCGAGCGCCTGTCCATCCAGCGTGAGACTGTCCAGCGACAGAAAATACGGGGTGGGATTGCACGCCTTGATGCCATCGGGTTGCGACTGAAAGCGCAACTGTCCATACGCCGCTTCCGGCAACAGAGGCAAGCTACGCGGTCGCCAGAAAAACTTAATTCGCATCCCCACGCTCATCGATGCCTGTTCCCGAACAGACTCATCCGTCATCTGTTGAGTCGCAGGAATAGCGTTCATCTGTACATACCCGAGCGATTCCCGATCCATCGGAAAAGGGGGCTGATTAAAGGTTGGCAAAATACGCAGGCTGTTCCGACTGTTGGCTTCCAACCTGAACAGCGGCGGTGTCACCACAAACGCCGGAGTGGTTTTCTCCTGATCTTCCATTATCCTTACCTGCACCAGCCACGCCTGAGGTGTGGTGTTAACCACCGTCAGCGTTTGTGCCCGTTCCCCTTGGGTAAAAATCACCCGGGTTTTATTTAGGCTGATACCGGCGGCTCGACAGGATTCTGTACCACTCATCCCTAACCCTAGCCAGAACACCAATAGCACCAACCGGTACCACGCAGGGCGTACCCGACCTGTTTCCACAACGCCTCCTGAAACCTGTTACCTGAATCACACTCAGTGATAGTCAAATTGAAATTGAATGTGCGCAGTCAGTTCACCGGGAGTCGGCACAGCCGTGCCGGATTCATGCCGCATATCCATCAGGAAGGTAATTTGACGGTCTTTAACGGCGTTACCCGATGGTGCCAAATTCACATAATCGCCATTTTTCAGGTAGATCCCCAACCCGCCTCCCGGCAATTGATAGCGCAGGCCAAATCCCACATTTCCCGCCACCGTGGACGCTTTATCCCGAAATAACGTCGGGTGCTCTTCTAGCGTAGTGCCGGCTATTTTAATCGCCGGGGTACGGCCTGCTCTGGCTGATCCCGCACAACCTGACAATGCCAACGTAATGGGTTTGCTGCCCGCCGCCGCAATATGTTGCGTGCTATACCGCACCTCGGTGAGTGGTACGGATGAAAACACCACATGGGATGTCTGCATGTAGAGCTCACAGGTTGGCTGCTCCAGCGTCAATGCCAACGTCAGTTCTGCCGTGTTTGGGCTCGCTCCCCCGGGCAGGGAAACGGTACAGAGCAGGCCAGCTAATGTTGTCTGTCTGATAAGAACCCACGGTTTGCGCATTACGGTATCTCCCCCTGATAGGTGGATTCTCCGCCGAAGTCATTAATCACCGTCCAGCTTACTTTGGCTGGATAACGCCCTCCTTTAAGTAGTAAAGAGAGGTCAGAGAACGGGGAGACCATGTTCGCTTTCTGCTGCGTCATCACCTCCTGTCCACCCACTTTTAGGGAGGTTAAAGTGATGTAATAAGGTGATGGATTGGTGACCGTGATTCCCGCGGCTGTCGGTTTGAAGCGCAGTGAACCAAATCCCTGCTCCGGCGAAACCGATAGCCCTGAAGGGCGATACATCAGCTTAATCGTGTTGGCTATAGCAAACTGTATTCCGCCGGAGACATTCCTCTGAGAGCGATTATCGGATTCAGAGCTTAACGGAATGGCCTTCGCCGTAAACCAGAACAGCGATTCCCGGTCGGCAGGCAGCGACGGACCCGTTTTGATGATGCGCACCTGATTCTGGCTGTCTGGTTCCATACGAAACAGAGGCGGCGTCACCAGAAATGGGGCGGTTTTATCTCCCGTAGAAGTAGAACTGACTGTCGCCTGTATTAAATAGACCGTCTCTTTACTGGTATTGCTCACTGAGGCGGTTGTCGCGCGGCTATCCGCTGGATAGATAATGCGGGTAGTGTTGATCCCCACTCCTTCCGCCTGCGCGGAAGTGGCCGGGCAGCCTAACAGACCGGCCACTATCATTGCTGTCATCAATCTTTTCACTGACTCACCTGAAAATATCTGGGTTGGTATTGCGTAAGTAACAATTGGACCTCCCTGTCCAATTCCACAACTATGTGTTTCTAACGCCTGACAGCGTTAAATTAGTCATACGCGACTTTCACGGTCAGGCTCGCTTTGGAGTCTGCGGCTTTTACCGCCGTCGTACCAATCCTAGCCAGCCCTACCTTAAGCGTGATGGCATTATCACCGGCTACTGCGGGGGCATATTGGGGATCTTTTAGATTAATTCCTGCATTTGGTGGTACAACCTTATCGTTTAACGTCAGCAGAACCGCATGGTCGGCGATTGCCGTATTACCCGTAGTGTTAATAAGCTGAAAGTAATTATTGGATGCTGCTGTTGCGGTACCGGCAACCGTTAATTTAACGCTTTTCGCTGAACTCCACAGAGGGCATTTTTCTGTTTTAATCGTGACGAATTTTTGCGAGTTAGCTAAGATTGCGCCACTTCCTAACGCAGTAAAATCAGATACCAACGCGGTGAGACTAACAGGCTCTATTGCTGCAAACTTACACGTCTCCGCAGTCACTGAAGAGCTCACCGCCAAGGTGCCGGCACTCACTTCCTCCGCCATAGCCTGCGACATTCCCCCCAGACACAGTGCCGCTATTGCACAGGTCTTCAAAATTTGTTTTTTCATTTCATCGATTCCTTTTATCTATTCGACACATTTTGCGTGAAACAACATCACGACAAGTTAAACAACCAGATCGCTAACGCGGTGCGTTTTACTTGTCATTTGAGTTATTTTGTTTGCTGATTAACTTCTGAAGTTTGGTTCAACCGTCGATAACATATCGATTTCTGAGCGGGAAATATTGACAGGCAGTTTGTTCCTTTTTTGAAACAATCAATTATTAGCTTTCGATATATAACCTATGGATTTCAAGATGCATCGCGGCGGCAAGGGAGCGAAAAAGCTGGTTTATGCAGCGCCGATCGGCGCTGCAACGATAGCAATAACTAAGCAGAGGGGTCGACGAAGTTAACATCCGACCACACGGAAATGACCGCGACGGCTCTGGCCAGCCCTCCGGCGCCGTCAGTTTTCAACAGAACCGGGACCACAGACAGTTGGGTTGAAGCGGTATAACTGTCGTCCCCGAGCTTAACATATCTCGCTTCCGCCCCTGTACCCCGGTGCCCGGTACTGAGTGATAAGGGTTTATTGGCAAAATCGAAGAACGCGAAGGCGACCTGATCTATTGACGAGGCCAGCGCATGCGGTTTGCCCGGCACGAAGGGGCCATCGATCCGGTAGAGCA
>NZ_CAWPHH010000012.1:0-121328 GCF_963887965.1 Photorhabdus sp. RW14-46
CTGGTATCACATAGTTAATTTCATATTCGGGATAAGGCTGAACATAGTTTTCATCATCCACAATTGTGTGAGTTGTATTTCCGTTCGTAGGAATACCTGGAGGCTTTTTCTTCCAGATTACTCTAGCAACATCCTGCGCTACAGAATAGATATTATCAGTAATGGCGATATTTCTAGAATCATCTAACATTAAATCCCATGACTCGGTATCAAGCAGAAGTGAACAAGTTCGCATTTTCGATTCCTATGGAAATAAAAAACCGCAATTAAGCGGCCAAATATGAAAAAAACCGTACTGGACGGGTTTAGTTATTATCTCTGAAATCCTGCGCTATTCTTGCCAGATAACTCATTATCTTGGGATTTCTAGCTTTTCCGTGAGCATCAGGATACATTATTGCTAATAAAGAATATTTGTTTTCTTCCAATAAACCTTGAACATATACCAGACAAGCATCATTTTCTGGGCTATTTGATTTACACGTTCTATAACACTGGACCCTATTTGTAGGGAATGAATCAGGCGGAAAACAAAGATGAATATGCATCATACATGATTTATATGCTGCTTCTGGCTGAGTGTAGGCAACATCCCTACCAAAATAATCAGGGACTTCTCCAGTTTCTTTATAGTGCTTAAAATCTTGCAGAATAGCCTGCTCAAGATCTGGATGCTTTAGGAAGACGTCATCAAAAAATCTTTCCTTGTATATTCATTTACTAATACGCCCACTTGTTCCATTTATCACCCAGTAAATGAAAAATTCCCAGACTCAATCTTTTTGGTTGTATAGGCAGCCAACTCTGATAGAGCAGCTTTATTTATATCGCTTTTATAAATCTTAGGTAAAGTAAATAATTGACGAAAAAAATCATTAAGACGAGTTATCTCAAATCTGGCCTTTGCTATAGATCTCAGATATATCCTCATTTCTTGTTTTTCTTACAGAATATCCAATGATCAATTAACATCTTACTATGAATTTACCTTCCCCAAACATGCCATTTCAGAAATAATATTAGGTCCAAAGAGTAAATTCAAAGAGAATGACATCATTAATTTCTTGCAGTATAATGGATTTAATCACAGCATAAAAATATTAAAATCTAAAGCTAGCTATAGGTCTTAAATGGAATCTTTACCCTCTTTATTGATCGCGGATGTTTTCGCTTGACATGGCAATTGCGTATTTATTATGTAATAGAGTATTGGAATTAGATTAATACACATAATAAAAAAGGCTTAACAGGTGGGATAGCTCACTACGTGAACAATAGCGCAACCCTTAAAAGGGAACCCCCCGCCATTCTTCTTGACGAGTTACCGAAAAGTGCCATCGGCACGGCGATCACGTATGCCCTGAACCAATGGCCGAAGCTGATTGTCTATCTTTGAAACATAATACCACGAACTTGACTTTCATCAAGACTTAGGAGATTTAAATAATATTGGCTAATTTCATTAGCGAATGAATCAACAATCTCTCTTCTTTCTTGATATTGAGCTTTCAAATCATCCAGATCATAGATAATTTCACTTACCTTAAAGCTAAACATACCGCACCGTCGTTCCTAGAATCCACATGATCAGCAGCGAATAAAGAAACCGATAGCACCTCTTCAGATAAAATTCCTGCTAAACAATGTCTTAATGATAGATTCATGACGTTCTACCTTATCAAATAATTAGTTATAGTAAGTCATAAACAGTCATAATGCATCACTATATATCATGTTAAATCACTATTCTTAACCTTACAACCACGTAGTAAACGATAATTATAGACGTATAGAATCCTTATTCCAAAAGCTTAAGAGCAAGTCTCAGAAAATGGTATCATCCCTTATGCAACAATACGTTGAAAATATTTCCAGCCGTGGAGTTATCTACAAGGCATTACTTAAATTCATGATATTCATCATCACTTAATAACTCTTTACAATCCTTAGTAAAAATATCTATCTCAATGAATATTATGTCTAAGTGAACCATTTTTCTAGCCGTAGTCTTTTTTCCCTCATACTCAACCGGATAATAACGGACAGTAGTTAATTTAATTTCCGGCGAACACTCTATAAAAACTGCTCCCTATGTATTGATTGATATCCAATATTATGGGAGCAGTTTACCAAGTAGCTTTCAATATAATTTCTCTTCAATTCCAAAGCTAGAATATATTAATTCTTTCCGTAATAACATATTACTTAATATCCTATTGCAAACCAATACGAACCTAAGTTATCACGCCCGATTACAGCGCTGGTAGAATTAAATTCATAAACTGTTGAATAGTTATCCGCAGGAATCGCATTGGAATAAACGCTAACTTGCATAGATAAGCACGCTGTAGGAAACGGGATTGGATACGTTATTGTAATTTGTCCAGGACCTCCTTTCGGATTATATCCCCATTGATAAATTATTCCGGTATCGCCACATTTCCACCAACCGTTTACGGCTTTTAAGGCAGTATTTTCAGTGATATTAATCATGGACTCTCCTTAAGGTTAATAATTAATATTTTCTTCAAAAGAGATCTACCGACTAAATCATTTAATTACATAAATCATACATTGATAATACACTTTAACTATAGTAGTTATTAAATGAAGTATGATGATTAATCACTAATAGTGATTAATCATCACTGAGTAATTAATATTAATAAATAATTTTTAAGATGAAAAATATAAAAGGTTATTTATTAATAATATCAGAAACCTACCTTCCCACTTCCTACTATTTATCTTATGTGATGTCCCGCTGCACCTGTCGTATAAATAGGAATGCAACCGTATAAATAAAAAATTTTATTATAATTTTCACAATATTAATATCAAATTAATGTATCACCATTCAAAAAAATAATAATAAAAACAATATACTTAAAGATAAAACATCAAAAAATCAATATTGAATGATTCATTATTATTAATTAAAAGCAATTATTACCCATCTTTTGTCACAAATCCACCAGCGCTACTTCAACAGATTTTCAACAATACAACAAAAAATTATACGAAAAGAGAACTTATTACCTATTATTGAACAATAATTAGTAGCTAGGATAAATTATTTTACTCTACATAATCCCCTGATGAGGTACCAACCATGAAAAAGCTATCAATTTGTTTTTTAGTATTGAGCATTACTGCTTTCTCGCCTAACTTCGCGTCGGCAAATTTATGTTATTACAATCAGAAATCTCTGAGTAAATGCGCTAAGACATGTACGCCAGTAATGATTATTAGCCTTTTCTTTTGGACAATTTGCCTTTAAATCAATTGATAATAATATATTTAATAACAAAGTGACAAGGATATTTTTGTTCTTGTCGCTTTCATTGTGCGGTTTTATTTATTTTATATTTTTTAAACCGTCAATCACTTTAAATAAATTCAATCAAAATTAAGTAGAATGCTTAATCGGCAAGCTCATAAGTTGAAATCACCAGAAATCTTAGATAAAAAATACCAGTAAATAATTCATTATATCATCTCAAAATTATATAATTTAAGAGACACAATTTTCAAAAATCCTTATTAATGGCTGATAGTGACATTGATAAGCAGAAATATTAGCTTCAATCCACTGCTTAGCATTTATAGACTCAAAAGAGATTTTATATCCACAGTTTATAACAATATATTCAAATAATAGTCGCTGTGTTCGCCCATTTCCTTCTCTAAAAGGATGAATTACATTTAATTCCGCATAATATTCAGCAAGTTTTTTAATAAGTTCCTGATAGTTTAATCCTACAAGATAATTTTCATTCTCTAGCATATCAAATATCCTATTTCCTTCTATCTCAATACATTTAGCATGACAGAAACGGGTATCCCCTTTAGATATATCAATTATCCTTAGCTGACCAGCCCAATCATATAAATCAGAAAATATCTGTTTATGGAGTTTACGCCAAAAGACTAAATCGTAAGGTGGTTCCTGGAATGAAATATTCAATATAGCAAGTTCAGTAAGTTCCCTTTCTGCCTGCTCAAGAATAACGGGATCACGAATAGCTAATTTATTAATAAGTGTATCGATGCCCGGATATGTATAGGGATCTTGCCCTGTTCCATATTTATCTACCATAACTACCTCATTGTAAACTATATTTTCTAATTAGTTTATCTTTAAGATTTTTTTGCTCTTTCGATGTTTCAGGCAAACTATTCATAACAATATTCATCCCTTCAAGACGCATACTATCTCTATAGTTTTTTAATTTTACACGGTCAAAATAATGTTTTTTTTCACTATAAGTTGTCATTATTGTTTTTCTGTTCTTTTGGTTTCTAATATCTTTTTCTTGCTGACGGGAATATTTAAATTTAGCCAGATCCAAATCGATCAATTTACAGTTAATCGCCTGACCACTTTCAAATATTCCCCAAGAAATAACTTCAAAATAACTGATCTTCCCATTTCTAATACGGTTAATCTTTACCTCTAAGTCTTGTTGCAATATTTGCAAAACCTGTTGCACCTTACGTTCAGATATCCCTGTCGCTTCTACAATTGAACGGGTATTAGGATGATCTAGTTTAGTCAAGGCCGCCATAACAGCTAATTCATATTTCATTTGAATTTCCAAGATACAATCTATGCAACAATAGTATAAAGCATCAAAGTAACGAAAACCAGAAAAGAGAATAGCGCTATTATTGACGAATCCGGTAAAGCACATGTTCATGAAGCGGATGCCCATTCGGTAATGAAGGATGCAAGAAAGTATTTTCATCTTTCACCATGCCAAGCCGCTTCATAACTTTTTGAGATCGCAAATTGGAAATTGTCGTAAATGCAACTATTTCCTCAAGTTTTAATTGGGTGAAAGCAAAATCCAATGCTTTACGTGCGGCTTCACTAGCGTAACCTTTACCCCAAAATGGCTTATCAAGACGCCATCCAATTTCGATACAAGGTGAAAACGGTAATTCCGCCACAGGAATATTCAAACCGACAAAACCAATAAAATCCCCGGTCTCTTTCAGCTCTACAGCCCATAATCCCCAACCACCCTGCTGCTCAAATCTTTGGATAATCCTATCCACCATAGTATTACTCTGTTCCATCGTCAAAGTGGCAGGAAAATATTCCATAACTTCTGAGTTACTATTCAAATGATAAAATGGTAATCTGTCCTCTTCTCTCCATGAACGCATAATTAACCTGTCTGTTTCCAACACCATAACCCTATTCTCCCTCAATATTAGTTAGCAAACAGGATACCTACTATGCGACAAACCACATACTTCAATCAGAGTAATTAAAACAATTATAGGGTATATACCCGTTATCCTTCAAGTTGCCTCTTTGTTGGCTGCACTCGCTCACCCCGGTCACATAGTTATCTATGCTCCCAGGGATTCACTCCCTTGCCGTCGCGATGCATCTTGAAATCCATAGGGTATAGATTGCCAGAATGAGCAAACTAAAGAGGAAATGGAACAACGTAATTTAAACTAAAAAGGAAGTGGCCCGTGCCAAAAGTCTCTGAATCAGATGTCACACGGGCCTGGTTTATCAGGCACTTGTTTTTACCGCGGCCTTATCTTTAGATTTATCATTATTGGTATCTTTTATTGGTACAACACGTTCGGATGCTGTTTTGTTTTCAACCTGTTCCGATTGCCCAAAAAACAGGCCTCCGCGCTTGATAGACATACTGCTGCAACGACTGATTCCACGCAGCTCGCCATGTTCAAGAATATCCAACGTTGCTGCACAGCACGTCCCCACAACGTCACCATCAATAATGATTTCTGGCGCGCTAAGTTCACCTTCGACCCGTCCAGCATGCATAATGCGGATCGCCCCCTCTTTCACCCGGATATTGCCAATCACTTTGCCCCAGATTTGTATATCACCTTCTACATCAATATCGCCCTTAAATACCGAGCTCTTGGCAACAATCGTGCAACGACGAGCTTCTGCACCGGCGTTCTTTTTATCATCAACAAATTGAGATACCGGCTCGACAGCCGCTGCCTCTGCTTTTTTTCCAAACATAGTTTTTAATCTCGACCTCATGTGAATAAAGAAAAATATTAGAGCCAAAAAAGAGAGAATCGCTGTCACTGCACAGCCAAAAAAATTACCAGCCAGATAGAATCCCAGAGCAATGCTCCACATGATCCATATACAGCTCAAAAAAATGTTGTCCGAAAAACGATGTTTTGCCATGTTTGTTCACGTTTTTGTTATTTTTCATGCTTTTTTCGTTAGAAAATACAAAACCAAAATCACTATTTTAACAGAACAGATAACAATCAATGCTAAAGGAAAGCAGGTATTTACAACGTTATTAAACGGTTAAAAGCCTATACCCGTCATCTTTCAAGTTGCCTCTTTGTTGGCCGCACTCGCTCACCCCGGTCACATAGTTACCTATGCTCCCGGGGATTCACTCCCTTGCCGTCGCGATACATCTTGAAATCTATTGGGTATATATACCCGTCATCTTTCAAGTTACCTCTTTGTTTTTGTTGGCTACACTCACTAGCAATTAGCAAGGAAAAATTAACATTAAAGTAGATATCTTATCTTTATAATTGTTAACATAAATCAACAATAAAATCACGTTATTAATGTTTAATTTTGTTTACAGATGATCTATTACAAGAATATTTCTCAATTAATATTTACTGATATTTATCTAACAGACATATTGCTTATTTATACAATAGAATTAATTTATTAAAAATATCAATATTATTACTCAGGCAATATACAACTAATATCCAATAAATCAATTACTTTTATGAATAAATGATTCAATTACAAACTTATAAGATTAATTATAGACTGAATAAATCATTCTAATTTACTTATTTAAACTATATCATTGGAAAAAATGAATTAAAATTCAAATCTTTTTTATCTATTCCACTTATCCTCTTTTTTATATTAATATAAAAAAGAGGATAAGACTGATGTGAAAATAATTTAATATTGAGAGATATTATGAATAAAAAATCATATAATGGGGATAACTTAAACACCAAAGTTTTATTGAAAATAATCAGACCTTACTTTTTCATAATCAATAAATCGCTATTAAAAAGTAAAATTTATCATTAATCTGAATATATGAAGCTTCTTTCGCTGGCACAACTTCGGAGATTTATCCGTCTTATTAGCTACCCACGGTAAAGCCAGTAATACTTTCAATGTTGCCCGGGATAATAACTGATGAACTACTGGTTGTGATCTGCAATTTACCAATTGATTCTCAAGACTCTTATGAATTGAAGCTCTTGCTCTTTTCAATATTACGTTGGAAATTTCCCCAGAATTTACACTTTTACCAAAAAGACCCTGCCCGGTAGAATAAGGTATAGCAATAATAGCACCATTAAAGGTCACTGTAATATAACTTCGATCAGCTTTATTTGCTATAGATGCAATAGAAACAACACCCAATATCAACATGGCCGCTATTATAATTTTATTCAGTTTCATTTCGAATTATTACGATTATCTAATAACAATCAATACCAGCATAGAACAACAATATATTTTAAATAAATAATTTCATTATCAATCCTATTTTAATCTTATGAAGATGAGAAAAAATTTAATGCCAGTAATAAATCATAAAAAATATTTATATATGAACAATGACCTTATCGACCTTTCAAGTATTACAGAATAATTCAATTAATAAAAACAAAAAATACAAATTCAAATAATTTCACAACAAAATACTTAGATAACATTTCAATCCGATCATTTGCGATCTATAGTGTCGCAAATTATATCTATATAAGAATAAAATACTTTATGCAATTTGTTTTTCAAATTAAAAGATCTAAAATTTCAATTTTTCGATATAATCGTTCTGCATAGTATAAAAACCAACCTTGACAAAACAGGATATACCCGGCAATTCTTTATGACTAGAGCATTCAGATTGCCCTCATGTGTTGAAATTAACCGTTGGATTATCCTATACCCAATGGATTTCAAGATGCATCGCGACGGCAAGGGAGCGAATCCCCGGGAGCATAGATAACTCTGTGACCGGGGTGAGTGAGTGCAGCCAACAAAGAAGCAACTTGAAAGATGACAGGTATAATTGTTCAAGATATCCAACTGGGTTCAATAAAGCCTGGAGTTAATATGGAAAATCGGAAAGATTCGACTCAACCTTCCCAGACGGATCAAATACTCAATGTCATATCCGAATTATGTACTATTCGGAAAATGCAAGCGGCTCCCCCACCAGAATCATGGCCTAGTACGCGTGATGTAGCGGAACAATGCGATTTCACCATCTACAAAGCACGTTATCTGTTATTGAAACTGGCTAACAAAGGATTAGTTATGGTAACTCCGTCTCCCATTAAGAATTCTCTCCGATGGTATATATCGGAAGACAAAATTAAGTCTATCTAATGTCAAACAATTCTGAATAAATGGATGTCTGTTCTGTACAAAAGGGCCTGTCTATATAGTCGAAAACTTGAAGAAGCAACATACGGCCCTATGGCGTTATTCATTCAAATCGCTATATTCTTTCCATGACAAAAGTCTCGGCAAAACATTCAAGCACAGAGATATCATAACCCATTATTATCATTTTATCTTAAGAGGAAGCCTGGCATGGAAAAATTGCATCGTTGGGAAAAGGATGGATATGTTGTCACTACAGATAAGAATAAATTAGATATTATGATCATACAGCAGTTTTTAACGAAATCCATTTGGGCAGAAGGAATCGACAAGGAGACAGTTAAGCTGTCGATCGAAAATAGCTTGAACTTTGGTCTATATAAAAATACTCAGCAAATAGGATTTGCTCGTATCGTGACTGACTTCACAACCTTTGGTTATCTTAGTGATGTTTTTATTTTAGATGGCTATCGAGGATTGGGATTAGGGCGCTGGCTAATGACATGTTGCCTGGAACATCCCCAAATAGCACAACTTCGTCATATTATGCTTGTCACTTCGATGGCACCGTGGCTGTATGAAAAAATGGGTTATTCCCCAGTGAACGAAGAAAACTTTGTTTGGCAAATTGTTCGGCCGGATATTTATAAACAACCCAAGATATGAGGCAATCATCACGAAAAATGCCCGATCACTTTGTCGGGCATTACTACGACAATAACCACACTATTGCGACAAGTGCGACAAACAGGGCGCTACTGTTTTATCAACTTGTATCTTTTAACCAGAAATTAGAAACTGGCATTAACACCTAAGCTGAACGCATAAGTGTGATTCTGAACATCACCATCATTGCGTGATATTGACGCAAAAGCGCCCCAATCTTTTGTAATAGCAGCATTCATACCGATAACGTATTCACGCCAGTTGGTGTCCTGCTTTTGGCTTTTACTCACGAAAGATGTCTCAGTTGAGTTAATGGCACTACTAATCTGATAACGCTTATCGCCGAACTGATGGTTAAACCGAACTTCAGCATAGGGGTTAAAACGACTAAAATTGGTGTCAAAACGCCAGCCTAATGTTCCAACCTGTGAGTCGTAACGTTGATCACCGAAATGCATAGCCGTACTGCTATTACCTGATTCACGATAACCTTTAACATAACTCTTATCCCAAGCGTACTGGATAATCGGGCTGGTCATCACCGTAGATGTCAGCGGAATATCCCAACCCGCGGTAATGCGTCCTCCCCACTGATGACCGGTAGTCGAAGCATGCTCTTTGCGCAGCCACTCATTGAGCACGATACCACGCGTAATATCCTCATATTTCATGTCCAAATAGTGAAGATCGCCGCTAATCCAACCTTTATCGTAGTAACGCCATAAGCCATAAGTGGTGAATAGATAACCACGGCCATCAGCGCGGAAATGATTAACTGAGCGTTTATCCTGATAACGCGAGATCATCCCGCCTAACAAAATATTATCCGTGAGTTGATAGTCACTACCCAGTGTCAATGTACTGTTGTGATTTCCACTATAACCACCGAATACGCCTATTTTACTCTGCTCATTACCCACGCTGCGTAGCTGTTGCAAACGGCCGTCAAGAGAGGCAAGCGCCCCCTTCACCGGCACATTATTGGTATTCGTCAGTGACATAACCTGATGTGGAGCATTAAGGATTGAAATAGTCTGCTCACCAATCATACGCTGTGCGGCTGGAGTCGGATGAAAATCATCAGAGAACAAAAAGGATTTACTGGCATCAAAACCGGTATCATCAGAACGACAAGAATTAGCCTCCTTATCCCGAACACAAGCATAGCCTAAGGTATTGGAAAAACCGTAACGTAAAGGATTATCAATGACTTCATGTAAAAGTGCATTAACATCAACCCTAACAATATTGCCGCCCTTCTTGCTAAGTGCGGTATCTTCTAATTCATTGTACTTATCAACCAATCCTGAGGCTTTGCTGCTTGTTTCGTTATACTTATCAAGTAATTGTCGCTTATATTCTTCCGCTGTTTTAGCATCTCCCTTTGAAGCCCTAGTCGCAAGCTTTTCAAAGATCCCTTGGATAACTTGAGAGCGAATATCTTCATTTATGGTTGGATATTCATTAGTGCCCGCACGGATCATATCCTTTAATTCCTCAACCTGGTCAGGAGTGAGAGAAATCGGGAGCTTAGTGAGTCCCTGAGAGACGACGGCTTTCATAATCATGGGTGTTTTTCCGAGATCGGGAACAGTAGGTACAATGACGATCCCAGCTCCCGCATCAAGAAGTTTATGCACCTGTGCCGAGGCGTTCATCGCACTATTTCTAACAATTTTCGGATCGCCTCCTAACATGACAGCTTTAAGATCATTACCACCAATCCAGTGAACATACATGCCATTAGGATCAGCACGACCACCGTGGCTTGCCAGATAATTATCTACTTGATTTTGAGTATTGTTATCTTTGTTTAAATCAGGAACAGCAGTCGCTCCACCCACTGCATAATTAGTCCCCCCATTTTGGGAATGGGTCAGTTTAGTCCCTAAATATTGAGCAATAAAATCGTTATACAACTGACTGGTTGTACCATTGATCATATATCGACCTTTATTTCCTCCATCACTCAAGCTATCACCAAAAACATATAGATGGTCATAAGTGTGTGCGTTCGAAATTGCACTTATCGAAAGTGCTAACATGCCTGGTGCAAATATAAATGCCCTTTTCATTAATATGATCCTCAAGAAGTTATTTTATATTTATCATTGAACTAGCCGCTCAACTGAAATGATCAATCCAAATAGAAACTACGTTAATGAGATATGACTCAATCCCTTTCTGATTAACCAATACCTCATTATAGTTAGCAACAGGGAGAATCTCGCATTGTTTTTTTAGGTTTTAAAGTTTAGTGTTGCTTGATTGTTCAATTAACCAAATTGGTTAAAATTCAACTATCTATAAAAAGTAATATTAGACCAAATAGATTGAATTCTCTCCTTTGTTTCATGAAATAGATCACAAAACAGACAGCATAAGATTCTGATAAGAATAATGGATAGGAATAACGGCTAAGTCTGAGTAATATCTGAAGCGATCCATCACAACAAATGTGATAGCGTTAATTCATCATCGGTTTAGAGAAATAAAAGATTAAGAAAAATGAATATGAGAATTCAGCAAGCGATAAAGGCCGATTTCAATAAACTGATCGAAATCTGGGAAGCCTCGGTACGGGCAACACATGACTTTTTATCTGACGAACATATTAATCAACTACGCCCATTGATTCTGCATACCTATTTACCGATGCTGACGGTTTATAAAGCGATAAATGATAAACACGAAATTGAAGGTTTTATTAGCGTTGATCAGCATCGAGTTGAAATGTTGTTTATCTCTCTAGATTCCCGTGGCAAAGGCATCGGCAAGACATTGCTGAATTTTGCTATTAGCAAATTAGGTATCAATGAACTTGATGTTAATGAACAAAATGTTCAAGGGGTGGGTTTCTATCAGCACTTGGGATTTGAAGTTTTTAACCGCTCAGAAATTGACGGTCAAGGTAATCCATTTCCGTTATTACATATGCGAATTGAACGGCCGAACACCGAAGCTACCTAACTTGTACCAAACTCACATGGCACCATTATTATCAGGGCAGCGACAGTCTCTTCGCTGCCCAAACCTTTATTTCAAATTAAATTCTATTGCTAAAGTGAGATCCCTTGGCAAACCGGCCGGTTTCAGTCCTACCGACCGAGCCTGTTGGATAGCCGCAAGGGCAGCGCGGTCTAATTCATCAGCGCCTGAACTCTGCACTAATTGGTGATTTGTCAAATCGCCACTATCCAGCAAGCTAAACCTGACCTGTACGATACCCTGTTGCTTCATCTTCTTAGCCCGACGCGGATAGCGTTTATGTTTTTCAATTTCACGACGCAAGGCGGACTGATAGTTTTGTAACTCATCAGCCCCCATGCCAATCATCGGTTGGCTGGTCGTCGCTTGACGGGCACCAGCTTGTGAATCCACAGCATCTCTCCCTGCTAATTGAGAGCTGCCTTCCGTTTGCTCTGCCAATTTTGGCTGAGGATCTTCCACCGGCTCTTTCTGTGGCTGAGACTTGTTCTTCGGTTTAGCATCTGCCTGTTTTTTTGGCAGTTCTTGTTTCCGTGGCCTATCCACTGACTTATTGAGAGCTATTTTTGCCTCATGAGGTGATTCCGCTACCGCTATCTCTGGCGGTAACGGAATAGGTTCCGGGTCCACAGGTTGCTCCTGTCCGGCCGGTGCTGCCGAAGCAACCATTTCTACTGACATACTGATTATTGGCGAATTCACTGATTGATTATTCGCACTGTCATCACGCAGTAAATGCCACGCCATAAACACGAGAATGCCCGCGTGTAACAGTAAGGAAGCAAATAAGCCAATATAAATACGATTTTTCATCATAACTTCAAGCCATCTTTCCGTTCGTTATCTCTGGAGATTGCCAGCGCTCTTAACAGGCAACCGACTAATCTCCCTTAAAGAGTCAGAACCGACTGGTGACACTAAGCTTAAACGTCCGTCCGGGCGCTGGCATCATGGAACGTGTTAACGGGTCCAAATAATAGCGATCGGTTAAGTTAGTGCCGGATAATTCAATGATTACATCTGGCGTAACCTGATAATTAATATAAGCATCTACAGTCATGACCGAATTCCAACGCATCGGGTTATTATTTATTCCTTTATAAGCGCCTGGTATTTTCTTCATTAACCATTTTTCATCCTTATTCTCAACGCTACTGTGGTATAATACTCTACTGCCGATTTCTAAATTTTCATTTAATAACCGGCCGCCAATATTCAGATTAAGAGAATAACGCGGTGGAATAGCTGTCCTTAAAAAACCACCGGGGAAACCACCATCAATACATTCAGGGACACCAAACTGGTTTCTTGGATCTAACATCAGCGATGCGGTTTTATCGCAAACTTTATTCTTAAGATTATAAGATAGGCCAAAATGGGTAAAGAAACTACCGTTATCATAACGCCCCTGTAGTTCTAAACCGGATAATTTCTGTTTATCTAGCTGAGTAAATACAAAGTTACTGTCACGGTCAAAGATATTTTCTATAACTGTATTATAATAAGCGAATTTAATGTCTGCATTACGCTCTGCACCTAATAACTGACTTAAATCATGCACATAACCCACCTCAACGGTTTTACTACGTTCAGGTTTAAAGGCACGTGTAGGTTTATCAATGAGACCAAAGGAGAAACCGACAGTATCTTCAAAAATACTCGGCATACGTACCGCTTCGGCATAACGGGTATAGATACGTGCATTATCAGAAATATAAGCTGTTGCGGAAAATACCGGAGCCCAAGCATGATCCTTACGTTTAGGTTGTTTAGACCAACGCTCTTGTTCGCTTTTTTCTCTATAAACACCACCATCACTGTTACTCAATATCTCTCCAGAATCATCAACATAACGGCTATTCTGTTGAGCAGTACTGTATTCATATTTATACACTTCTTTATTCGTCACAGGATCAATAACGCGCTCATTCATATCAAGTTCCCCATTGAAATAAGGGTTATCTTGTTTATATAACTTACCATCGTCATGATATTTCCAAAGCACATCTACCGGTGCCATAGGGCGAAGAATTGAATCCCGTTCTTCTGATTCTGTGATCTTCTTTTCTTCATATTCGAGAAATTCATCTAAATCATCGAAACAATCATCAGCGCAATTGCTATATTTTTTATACAATACAGCTTCCTGATCAGTAAGTGTTCTCATATATTGCAGTCCCTTACCAACCACTTTCTTATCCTGACTATAGCGAAGATCATGAGCAGCTAAACGTTCATTTAAAAAATCATCTTTAGACCAATAACTGACTCGTTTAGCTCCGGCACTTAATGCCAACCATGAAGTAGGACGCCAGTCAAAATTAAAAGCAATATTATTCTCCTGACGGCGCCCTTTTCTTGGTAGCGAACGAAAACTAGAAAAGCTTTTTGCTTCATAATCATCATGAGAACCTAAACGTTCCCGTTGTAGATTAGCTGACAATGTTAAATCCAGATCCGGGGTCAACGCAAAAGCATTAGAAAGATCAACACCCCAACGGTTATTATGAGCATTGGTAGAAGCAGTCTCTACCAGACGACCATCAATATTCGGATCTCTTTGCTTATTATTCACATCCCATACTTCATCTCGTTCTCGCGGTTCACGTGGATATCCCCCGGCAGTATTAGTATCGCTGATAGTACGGGTAATCCAAAATTTCATATCAAAATCAACCCACTTATTTCCATCAGGTTTCCACTTATAATCCAGATTAAATGCCTGCTGATGTACATTCGCCAACGGCCACTGCGATACAACATTATCTTTAGCACGAACCCAACCAATCCGCGAAGGCATAATCTCCCCGTAAATCGTTTTAGTGTCGCGGATACCAAGCCCAATCGTCTGTTGATTAGCCAAGTACCAAGTATTTTTAACTAACCAAGATTCCATTTCACTGGAGGTATTAGGTACCTCATTGCCAGGGCGATATATACGTGCGACAAAAGGCAAATAAGGATCATACGACCGGGTACCACCATCAAGGATCTCTATATCCTTTTTACTGATGGGATCATCATAGCGATGAGCACCACCCTTGCCGGCAAAATAGTTTCCTTTACTGCGGTAACTATAAGCTGCCATTAAATCAAAATACTCCTGCCGGGTACCTATCGCCAGACGTATCGCATTATCTTTCAGACCCAATAATTTATTATCTTTCGAAGTCTTGGGGGTAATTTCTAATGCCGGATCAACATAATTAAACCCCTTAGTAAAACCAGGAATATCTCGATAATCTTGTCCCCATGTCAAACTCGGTACACGTTCTTTAACCGCATTACTACTGGTTTCCAATTTCAAGTTAATACCAAATCGTTCATCTATTGGTACCACATCATCGATACCCAGAGTTTTTATCATAATTGCCCCACCGATTGAGCCTTTTACCCCACGCGTCAGTGACGGACCTTTTTCTATTTCAATACTGCTGATCAAGTTAGGATCAATATAATTACGATTATTCGCACCATTATAACCACGCCAGGTGGTAATTGCCTGCTCAGTACCATCAATGGTAACAGGCACCCGTCCTTGCCCCTGAATACCTCGAATATTAGGATCTAATGCACCACTGTTTCTCGAATCACCACTAAATACGCCGACTGCACTTTTTAAAACATCCGCCGGTGAAGCGCCTTTATAGCGTTCTACCAAATCCTTACCCAAGTAAATATTGGTAATATCTTTATCATAAACCGCATCATAACCTGCCTCATCTTTTTCACTGGTCGCTGAAACGTTAATTTTACCAAGGTCAGCTTTATTTTCAGTGGACTGTTTAGATGGCTGAGCAGAAGCTATTGATGTTTCGGCATCAACACGGTAGGGCATCATACTGTAAGCCAATGCCAGCATGAATGTTATTTTGCTATATTTATTATTTAATTTATACATAATCATTATCTGCCATAGTGGGGATTGAAATATACCCGTCATCTTTCAAGTTGCCTCTTTGTTGGCTGCACTCGCTCACCCCGGTCACATAGTTTGCTATGCTCCCGGGGATTCGCCCCCTTGCCGTCGCGATCCATCTTGAAATCCATTGGGTATAACTTGTTACTTCAATCAGTATCAAAAATACTTTTCAAACTTGACTAACACTTCATTCTTATTATAGGAATAGAGCCAATCAACATTACTATTATTTTTTCTAAACCGATAAGTAATTACTGGGGTTAAACCGAAAACTTCAAATTTAGGCATACTCACAATTGCCGCATAGAATTGTTCATTATCTTTACGACGTGCATTTAGAGGCACACTGTAATCACCAAATTGCCGCTGGCGTAATACAGTAAATACCACTGCATTAATTCCCGGATACAATTGAGTTGAAATGCCTACTCTCACACCTTTTTGTTGATAATCGTCAGCTTTCTCAACACTGGTTTTATTAACCCAATCACCACCCGCAAAGGTAATTGTCTGATCAGTTAAATAATAAGATAAGGTGGCATAAACAGAGGCCATATTACCGTCATTATGATTATAAAGTTTATGATAACGAAACTGCTTATATTCACCTTCCAAATTCAATACCAAATTTTCAGATAAAATATTCATCCATTCAGATTTTATTCCCGTAGTACGATAACGGGAATGGTTACCAACAGAATTAAACTCAACAACTGGCCCCATTAGGAAATCATTTTTTTGCGCTTTATAACTATAACCAAAATAAGCAGAAGTCGTATTTTCATTCTCCTCACTATGATGACGATAACTTTCCCCATAAGTCATCGAACGTAAAAAGACACCGTGGTGACCACTTAGCGGATATATCTTACGTAACGTAGCATCATAACTAATACCATTCGCTTTCTTTGCCATAGGCAGCTTACGTTCAACCGCACACTCACCATTTTCACGATAGAGAGTGCAAACAGGAGGCTTATCTGACGACATATTCGTGTTATCGTTAAAGATATATCCTACGGAAAAAGATCCACGCCAGGAATTGCGCAAATTAATCGCCTCCTGATAATTAGTTATATTCTTAATGACTGCTGGTGGTAATTTATTTTCATTATCGCGACTAACTGCTGAAATCTCATTAAATAGTAAGCTGGCTTCTCTATTCTTTTGATTCTCATAATAGACTCTGGCTAACTCTAATTTAGCCCGGGTAAAATCAGGTTGTTGCTGCAAGATAGCCTGATAATGCTGTTCTGCTGCTACTAAGTCACCTTGTAAACGCGCCAAATTCCCCTGAGCAAAATGGACTAATTGGATATCGTGCCCAGATAATTTCTGGTACATCGATAAAAAACGCTCAACATCCTGCACTTGTTGATGATTAATGGCTAAATAAAGCGCCTGACCAATATCATTCACATTGTTTTCAACACTAAACGTTTGACCATTAAGGACTATCGATAAATGATCCGTTTTTTTATCCACGGTTTCATCTGTGACCAACGCTTTTTCTTGATCCTGCAAATTTCGCTGTACGTTATACCACAATCTTCTACCGGTATCTTCATCTGCCAACACTAGAGATGGCTCTATAAACAAACAACTAATGAGTAAAGTAAAACGAACAATTGAGGTATTTAGCATCGGTAATATCACTGCTTAATCGTCGAGTCAAAAATAAACAAAAATAAGACAAAGCCCATATGGCTTTGCCTTATCCAGTTACTAAGAACGCATATTACGGGTTCTTAGTTCCACCAAAGGCGGTATCTTTACTATGGTCCGCAGCAAACGTAGCAGTCCCTGCTAAACTAGCGGCATTATCACCAAAGAAATGTCCGCTATTTCTACCAACAGCACCTCCAGCAGTCGCACTACCAACAAATGAGCCATCAGATTTAATAACAGAATTAATACCGACAGTGAGTGCGCTATTTGCTATTGAACCAGTAAGTCTTTTCTGACCGAAATCAGCAGTAAATGTTCCATGTAAAGCATTGCTACCACTATATTGGTTAATTCCTTTAACCGTATAAGTTGCAATACCACCGGTAGGCAAATTAGTCGTGACATCTTTACCGGAATAATAGGCAGTATGAGTAGTATCATTCACCTTACCGGTTTGTGACCATTCACCAAAATAGACATCAGCATCAGCCACTTTACTAAAGTTGAATACCCCCATGCCTCCATGACTACCCGATCCAGGCATAGAAATTTTATGAATTCCATTTGTATCCGCCTTGACATAAGCAGCAAGGCTTGAAAAGCTAATAATCCTACCATTAGAAATAGATTGCACCCCAATCCCCGGCTCTCCACCTAAGGTTGGGTGACCACCACCACGTGGTTCAGTCACCCCTACGTTAACGCTAGGTTTATTCTCATCAAACTTTTGAGTTTGCCCAAAACCTGGGGCCGCTATAGCTTGTGTTACTAACCCACATGTACCTAATACTGCAATTAACACTTTAACTTTGTTCATAGCATATTCCTTATGTTAACTAATTAAATGTTAGAGTATTGCTTATTACATAGTTTTAGTACCGTCCGAAGACTGGCGCGCATACTAACGTACTTTTAATAAAAAATGAAATGATAATCATTATCATAAAACAATTGTATCTATTTGTATAGAATGGCAATTAATATAGATAACTATTTAATTATTAAATAAATATTTGCCATAACCTTAATATAAGGATGGATATAATATTAGGTGAATCACCAATAATGAGCGTAAAAAAATCAATACATATAGATAGATGAATAAGAAATTATTTCAATAATAAACTAATTTAATGGTTATTATTTAAATGGTTACTATATGATATCAAATTAGCTATTTCACATTAATTAAGAAATATTTGACAATGAGAAATAAAAACAAAAAATATATATTCCATCTAAATGATTTAAATAGAAAAATTATTTCCACAGATATAAATATACCCTATGGATTTCAAGATGCATCGCGACGGCAAGGGAGTGAATCCCCGGGAGCATAGATAACGATGTGACCGGGGTGAGCGAGTGCAGCCAACAAAGAGGCAACTTGAAGGATAACGGGTATATATTTATTCTGAGAATAATCACTAATATATCAATTAGTAAACTCACTAAAAAAAAATATTACTAACATGACTTAAATTATAACTAAATATCATCTCCCATTGATGGAAAATAAAATAACCACAGTTTTATCGAGTAAATTTTCATCAACTGTAATTTTTTACAAAATAAATAGTCAAATGGTAACATTGATACTCTTTTAGCTCCAAGATTAAAGAGTTGAATTCAGTTATTTAAATAAATTCAGAAAAATCCCCTACCTTTCGACAGGGAATTTATGTAGATATGATAGCTCTTCGATTAATATGAAATTAACCGAGAAATCATTCCTCTCTGTCTAACCTTTAATATGATAAACAGCAAAATAGCGTTCACAAAAAGACCCAAAACCAACCCATACCAAAACCCGATAATTCCCATACGCTCGGTTACCCAATCTGTCAAAGCCAAAATAAACCCTAATGGCAAACCCACCAACCAATAACCGAATAACGGCGCGTAAAATACCGATCGGGTATCATGAAAGCCTCGTAAAATACCGGATAAAGCCGCCTGACAAGAGTCAAAGAATTGGAACAGGCATAACAGAAAGATTATGTTAAGCGCAATCATTATGACGCCATTGTCGTTAGTATAGAGTGAAATAAATGAACCTGCGAAATAATAGATTAAAACACCAATAACTGCGGAAATAGATAAAATCAAAGCAATTGAGATTTTTATAGTACCTGTTAATGATATTTTATCTCTCTTGCCAATATAGGAGCCGACTCTCACAGTTACCGCGGCTGCAATTCCCCCTGTTATGGTATAGATGATAGAGGTAATATTAAGCATAATATTATGTGCAGCAATGACTTGCGCCCCCAAAGGAGCTGCGGTTATCGCAATCACATCCAGAAAAACCATTTCAACAAAAAGAGCCAATCCACTTGGCATACCAATATAAAAAGTTCTAATTAAAGAATTATATTTTGGTAAACTGAAATCTGGCCTATATCGCCGATATTCCTTCTTTAGCAAAAAATAGATAATCAGGCATACAGCAATTAGATTATTAATAATTGCAGTTGTAATACCCGCTCCAATGCCGCCCATTTCTGGCAAACCCAGTTTTCCATAAATAAGTATGTAGTTTAATGGTATATTCAATAATAAAGCACCAGCAGACAAATACATTGCGATTTTTGTGTCTTCCAATCCTTGTAGAAATGAACGAAAAACATTAAATATCATAACGCTAGGAACACCACAAGCCAGAGCAATAACATAGCCCTGGGTAATTTCTAAAATATGCTCATCGATGCCTATAAACGAAAGTAGCCAGCTAACTAACATTAATAAAATAATTATTGGTATCGAAAGTATCACCGCCAGAAACAAGTAATTTTTAAGACTGTCTTTAATCCCTTCATCATCATGTTGCGCTTTCTGCTTAGCGACATCTGCTGCCAGCATGATAATCGTCCCATATCCTAATACAAATATAGGAAACCAAATACTACTTCCTAATGTTACGGCGGCTAAATCAGCCGTAGCATAGTGACCAGACATCACAATATCCACAAAACTCATGGCTGTGCGTGCTATCTGACTAACGATGATAGGGAAAGAGAAAAATAAAAGTTGTTTTAACTCCCGCCAGTTTGAAAACTTAGCCATAATAATCCCACTAATTTATTGGTTAGTGCCAATATTGATCATACTAACAATAAATTACGACCAAAATCATTTAGAAAAGTTCGAAAAAATTAGAACGATGAGTATACCTTCTATTTTCGTTCAGGCAACAGTGAAGAAATAAATTAAACCAATCTAACGAAAACTAACTATTTCACGGAAATTTTTGTGATCTTTCTAAAAGATTGGATATTTATTTGCATATTTTGTTCTCATTTTTTATTTTAATAGTTAATGTTACTTGGCTGAAATCGTTGAAGTCTTTTGTGATAATATCCACATTCTTAAAAAATAAAGATGCCAGCATAGCGAAAGCAAATAATTAGTAACTTTTTCAAATTATTTCTTTAATTAATAAAGAATTAGCGGAAATATCATGTCTATACATGATACCGATTCTAATAGTTCATCAATCAAAAAAAGATATCAATTAAATTATTTATGAGCAATAGTAAGTAAGGCTATACCCAATGGATTTCAAGATGGATCGCGACGGCAAGGGAGCGAATCCCCGGGAGCATAGCGAACGATGTGACCGGGGTGAGTGAGTGCAGCCAACAAAGAGGCAATTTGAAAGATAACGGGTATATGGTTTTAACAAAAGCTGCTTACACCTATTCATCAAAGATATATGTCATCTTACCGTAAAAGAAGAGATCGAAAATGAAACCAGAAACTCTTGCTATCCACGGCGGATATTCCCCAGATCCAACAACTAAAGCCGTTGCCGTTCCTATCTATCAAACAACATCCTATGCGTTTGACGATACTCAACATGGTGCCGATCTGTTTGATTTAAAGGTTGAGGGTAACATCTATTCCCGCATTATGAACCCAACCAATGATGTATTGGAAAAACGGGTTGCTTTACTCGAAGGAGGAATAGCCGCTTTGACCGTTGCATCTGGCATGGCGGCCGTCACTTGCGCAATTCAATCCATTGCTAGCGCTGGAGATAACATTATATCTGTTGCTAAGTTATATGGCGGCACTCATAACCTGCTAGCTCACACATTGCCGCGATTCGGTATTGAAACACGATTTGCTGAACACGATGATATTGCAGCATTGGAGTCACTGATTGATGATCGTACCAAGGCGGTATTTTGTGAATCTATTGGTAATCCAGCCGGTAATATTGTTGATCTGAAAAAATTTGCCGACGTCGCCCATCGCCATGGTGTTCCCTTAATTGTTGATAACACTGTCGCCACGCCTGTGCTTTGCCGCCCCTTCGAGTATGGCGCTGATATTGTTATTCACTCTTTAACCAAATATATGGGAGGACATGGTAACTCTATTGGCGGCATCATTGTGGATTCCGGCAATTTCCCCTGGAAAAAATATAAGCAGCGGTTTGCTATATTGACTACCCCGGACCCCTCCTATCATAACGTCGTTTATACCGAGCAATTTGGCAAGGCTGCATTTATCGGGCATTGCCGTGTGGTACCGCTACGTAATATGGGCGCTGCACTGTCGCCTTTTAATGCTTTCCTTATTCTACAAGGATTGGAAACACTGGCATTAAGAATGGAGCGTCATACTGAAAATGCACTGAAAGTCGCTCATTATCTGCAAGAGCATCCTCAAGTTAGTTGGGTGAAATATGCCGGATTGCCAAACCATCCAGAACATCAACTGGCTCAACAGTATATGAATGGAAAGCCCTCAGCGCTCCTCTCTTTTGGTATTAAAGGCGGGCAACAATCCGGCGCGCGATTTATTGACGCACTCAAATTAATTGTGCGACTGGTTAACATCGGCGATGCTAAATCACTCGCCTGTCATCCAGCGTCAACAACACATAGCCAATTAAATGATGAAGAGTTAATTAAAGCTGGCATATCACAGGATATGATTCGCTTATCAATCGGCATTGAACATATCGACGATATTATTGCCGATCTTGCCCAAGCTCTGGATGCATCGAAATAATTTAAAGTTGTCATACACCCCGTTCCAGTGAACGGGGTTTTATTCATCGATATTCACTGTTTTTTATTCTACCTATACCCTATGGATTTCAAGATGCATCGCGGCGGCAAGGGAGCGAATCCCCGGGAGCATAGATAACTATGTGACCGGGGTGAGTGAGTACAGCCAACAAAGAGGCAACTTGAAGGATAACGGGTATATCTCAATTATTTTTTCCCAACCCATGTTGCCGACTTTAATTACCTTGCATTTTTATCAACCAATATTAACACCATATTGAATAACTAAAACGAAAAGCGTTGGGGTAATAAATTAAATAAGTAACCCTGTCGCGAATATTCGATAAAGTAATGCATCTCTCCACGACAAACAGGAGAAATTAATAACATTCATTTTTTAAATTGATATCCATAAGGTTCAAGGATTCGAATAGAAATCGGTAATAGATCTCGGATAAATATTCATGTTAAATATACAAGGAAAATAGATGAAAATTCAGCTAACTTATACATTGCTATTAAGCACACTGTTCAGTGGATATGCTCTAGCACAAATCCCCAATGAATTCAGCCCTACACCGTCATTTGAAGATAATTTCGATGGCACAATACTTAATACCCAAAAGTGGGATTACCGTGGCCTAGGTGTCAGAAAAAATTGTATTAATACTCAATCAGCGGTTATTGTGCGAAATGGGCATTTAACCATAAAAACCTATTCCGATAGCTCTTCTGGCAAGCTACAGAATTATTGCGGCATGATTTCAACACAAAAGAGTTTTCTACAATCATATGGCTATTGGGAAGCCGCTATCAGATTTAATCGTGCGGAAGGTAATCAAGTTGCATTCTGGGTCCAGTCACCGACAATGGGCCTCGATTTAACAAATCCAAAAAAATCAGGTGTCGAAATTGATGTATTTGAACATTTAGCTGAAGCGACACAGGATCAATATGATCACGCAATTCACTGGAATGGTTATGGCAGCGCTCATAAAGAATGGTCAAAGAGATTGTCTACAAATAAACTTGCTGATGGTCAATTCCATAAATTTGCTGTGGCGTGGACACCAAATGGTTATACATTTTATGTTGATGATATTCCCCAAAATCTGTCTGGACTAGATCAAGTTCCAATTTCAATCGCCAACCAATATATTATTTTGAGCTCCGAAGTGCCGCGCAGTTATCCAGCACAGGGTTATGGCCCGATAAATGAAACAACCGCAACATTCGATATTGATTATATAAAAGTTTATCCGTATATCGGTAATAAGAAATAATTCTCGATCAGGAAAAGGGCACCCAATAATTGGGTGCCACTTTCTCATTAAAACTTTATATCTACTTTCGCCCACACTGTCCGGCCGGGTTCATTCACTGAGGTATTCGCTGAATAACCAAAGGTGCTATTACCGGCAAGGTTAAGGTGTTCGCTATATTCTTTATCCAAGATATTGTCAATGCCAGCGCTCACTTTTATATCTTTGTTAACCTTATAGGCAACATTGGCAGAGAGCACGCCGAAACCGGAACTATCTTGAAAATCTTTGCCGACAACATTCCCCTGCCCCACGGCAATCCGATGCTGGCTGCTCACCAATCGCCACAAACCGGTACTGCTCCAATCACCACGTTCATAGGTCAAGCCGAAGCGGGCTTCCAGAGGTGGGATCTGAGGCATCGGCTTGTTATCCGTCCGGTTTTCTCCCCAAGCATAGGCTAGGCTGGCATCCGTTTTCCAATGATCTGTCAATTGATAACCAAAGCCCATTTCTCCGCCCATGATATTGGCATTAACATTATCAGCCTGGCTAATACGGGCGTTTGTCGGGCTATATCTAAATAAAATGAAATCACTTACACGCCCTACATAGGCGGATACCCAACCATTAAAACGTTCCCCGGTATATTGGGCACCAATATCAAGCTGAGTGGTTTTCTCACTTTTTACCCCATCAAAAGCACTGGTACTCCCCGTCGGACCATAGGTAGGCGAGAACAGTTCCCAATAGTCAGGGAAACGTTCGGTGTAACCAATACCGGCATAAAACATCATTGGCATAGCCGCCAGAGTATGCTCTAAGCGCATAAAACCACTCGGTAAAGTATCATTACGCTCTTTTTCACTATTACCCGCAAATTTCTTTACTCGGCTGCGATCAAGACGGGCACCGGTTATCAATTCGCTCTGTTCTGTGGCATACCAAGTTAGCTCACTAAATAGGCCATAGTTGTAGAATTGAGCATCCTTTTGCCATACATTACTGGCTTTATTACGATGGGTATTGGTTTGCGTATCTGCGCCACTTTCCAATTTGAAGTCTTGCCATAGCCAGGTGCCCATGACTCGCCCCCCGATAACACGACGATCCAGTTGCATCGACATACCGTGGTTCATATTCATGTGCATACCACATCCATGCTTACAACCCGAAGAAGACATCCCCATTGACATGGCGCTATTCGGAGAACGCAAAGTGATATTGTCCATAATATGGTTGGTATAGTTGTAATAAACTTGGGCTTCAACCTTATCAAGCACCTCACCGAGGTTAGATTTCTCAAAACGCACACCGAGACTTTCACGTTTGAATTGCGAACCGTCCATGCTACGTCCAGCATAACGCGCTTCTCCGTCCCCTTTTCCTGCGGTGAACTCAAGCAATGTGTCTTTATCCGGCGTCCACCCTAACGCCAGATCACTATTCCATTTATCCCAACGTGAAGGAACGCGATATCCACCACCATCTTTGTAGTCATTTGAACGGGATTTATTTGCCATTAAACGTAAATATCCCAATTCATTGCCAATACTGGCATCCACATTGCCATCCCAACGCTCATTTGAACCCGTCAATCCACTGGCATTGAATTTGACTCCCGGCTCATCAAATCGCGGATGTTCACGTTCAAACCTTATGGTCCCTGCTGAAGCACCAGCCCCCCACAATACCGTTTGGGGCCCTTTAATGACGGTCAGCAAATCATAACTTTCTGGCGAAATATAGGATGAAGGCGCATCCATTCTGCCGGGACAAGCTCCTAGCATTTCTGCACCATCAGTCAAAAGCTTAATCCTCGAACCAAACATTCCCCGAAATACTGGGTCACCATTGGTGCCACCATTACGGATTTGAGAAAATCCGGGGATGGTTTTTAAATAATCAGAGCCGTCACTTGCCGGAACCGGCTGACGAGGCGTTTTTGGCGAGGTAACAATTGCCAAAGGAGAATACAAAGGTGCTGTTACGGTAATCACATCCCCATCATTAGTTTTTGCACCCTTTACATGGTCGTGTACATCCGCTGCGGTTTCAGCCGCATAGCCATTAAAAGTCGCTAGCAAAAAAAGTGGCATGGCCGAACGGATACAATGGGATAGCCTATTTTTTTTATGAGGAGAATTTTTTTCGAACATCATCATCTTGCCTTAAATGTAAACCCACCTTCCAAAGTGATATTTCTATCAACAACGGAATAGGTTATAGAATCCAACCAAATCATTTTTGGTATGAACAAACTGTTCCTAACTCAACAATGAGCAGGACATTTCATTATGTTTAAATCAATGAGATGAGATCGGTTCAGGCGGAGCACGAGGCAACGAATCAGAAAAGATGAAATGCGGCAAAAAGGAGGCTACGGTTTGAATCGGTGGTGGCCGTGAAGTCAGCGAAGTTGACCAAAATAGCGGTGTATTCGCCAAATCCAACATAGGTACATGGATCAGAAAAACGCAGTATCCACAGGCAATATCCTCCAACATCGACATACCAACACTATGCATACCCATCTGCATGCCATCATGATGGTTAGTACTATTAGTACTATATAACTTAGTAACATGTGATGCGGAAGAAACGTCAGAATGAGACATATTCCGAGGTATATCATCGTCAGATGACATCACCCTATGGCAATCGACCACTTTCGATGAATGAGCCTCACTAATGCTGCGCGCATGTTCCAGTGACCGGGAAATCACTGGCGCAATGAACAACATCAGTATCGCGAATATGCCGAGCCAAGCTGGCAGACGACTCCGCGATGTGTAAAATTGGATCAGCGACAAACTAAGCCTATTCTGTAGAGAACACATTCAGGGACGGGATTGTACGTATTTAACGACCAAATGTTAAAACACTTTATGCAGGAATGTCGCTTTGGCGACAAAATTTGTTGTTTTTATAAAATCTGCGGGATTATTTTCATGCACACCGATCAAAATCACAGAGATTAACGTCACGGACAAAGGCATTTTCCTGTGTACAAATAAGGTAGACTTGGCTCAGCATGTCTACATAATACCGTTTCCACATCAACTCTTATCCATATAACCCATAGACCTTCATATTACAGCCGCATTTTTTATCCTCCACAAAAAACACTCATTAGAAGAGCCTTAAGTTATACAACTTTTTACAGTTGTGAACACGCAGACTACGTTTTCTATAGCTGATAATACAACACACGATAAAGCGGAATAAGAGAGCCAGTCCTCAGTCGGAATTTTTTGACTGATTAATTAGGAATAGTCCTAAAAATAAATTCATTGATATTTTTTTGTGATTTATGTAACATTTTTTGCCCTGAACAGTTATTCACCGACAAACAAATAATGACCATATGATTTTTCATACTGATTTATTTAATTCTGATAGTTTTATGTTATAAGGATAAAAATACAAAAAATTTACCTTTATAACTACCGATGTGACAGCAGGTTACTGTACTACATCAGCGCCGATAGACAATGTTTTGCTATAGCAACATTGGTAAGAAGATGCCTATAAAGGCACACCAAAAGACCAGCACAAGAACTGCTCAAATAAACCAGCACTAATTTATGCAACGTACTAATAAAACACGGTTGCATAGCAGGTTAAGTTACCAATCACCGACTGGATTTAGTGCTACAAATGCGGGTTAACAGCCATTGCATCTCTTTTAGGAGCATATTTGAGGGAAGTTTTACTAAGAACTTTACTCGCTCCATTTACTTAAAACTTACGACTCTGGAGAAAATTGTGACTTTATGTACCAAAACGGCCCCCAAAATTTGGGGAATCATGACTAAACAATTAAACATAAACAACCATGCACTTAAAATGTCAGCTTGGAAAAATCATTGCAAATCTGCATTAAATGATGCTTTAGTTTGCTCCTTGGATTATTGTGGATTGCTGTTTCGCCATTTACGTGTGATTTATCAAAATGTTTTATCAATCATCCCAAATTTAGTTCTTCTCTACGGGTTATTACTGGCAACACCATCAATAGCACAAACAGAGATACCTTTAACAACATCAGATATTCGAACTTCTATCGGTCCTGTGGTTAAGGGAGGGGTATACAACTATGCGCCTTCCGTGATGTTGGACGGGGTATATCGGATGTGGTGGTGTGGTTCCGATCGCACTCATCCCGGTGACCATATTTTCTATGCCGAATCGCCATCTCTTGATGGCCCTTTCCGCGCACGCGGCGGTAAGGAGCCATACCAGATTGTTTTTTCCCCTAACAAGGAAGCAAACGCATTCGATAAAGTCCATACTTGCGATCCCTCTGTCATACGGGTTAATGGTACATATTATATGTACTATGGTGGATGGGACAGCGTTCGCGTTAATGCTGAAGGCATAACAAAAGTTGGCCTCGCAACAAGTACTGACGGAATTAACTGGACACGTGCAAATAATGGTAATCCGATAATCTTACCCGCTAACAAGAAGCTAGATGGAAATCCTTATGGGGCAGGACAACCATCCATATCCTATCTCAATGGTATGTTTTACCTTATGTACACCGATACGACCGGAGCAGATTCCCTAGATAAAATTTACGGTGGCGGAGGGCAATATGTCTTAAGATCTCCCGATCCAACCTTTCAAAGTGAAGTGGAAGAACTTACTCCTAATGGCTTCGTCACAAAAACGGAAGAGAATCACACCGGATACCAGCAAAACTATTGGGTAAGCGTCGATATGCAATTTTCTGATGCACTCAATGCATGGATCGTGGCCATGGCTCCAGACTATCTTTAAGCTTTTATCCTCCAGACTTCTCTACGAAAATCTACAATGATGTCCAATTAAGCACCTCCACTGTAGAAGGTCCCGGTATTGTATCAAGACCAGATAAGCACTCAGTTGTCTCAAGTACCGGACAGTGCAATACACTGCCAATCGATGTTATCAATGCGACTGCGCGTAATTTCCCTCGTAGGTCGCCTACAAACTTGGCACATATTGGTATCGACATCAGTGCTGGAATGAGCTGTGAAAATATGCTTCCTAGTCAGGTCGCGAATATCTACGAAGGTTATGGAATTAAAGCAGCCGGTTTACCTTTAACATTTGTTGTATCTGGAACGCGTTTTCAAGCTAATTCCATCCGATCAATTCAGTTCTTAACTAAGAACTTCGTTGAAGTTACACCCGAGATTTTTCATGCCATTCCATATGGCGCTTCATTAAAAGTCGGTGCTCCCGTTATTGGAACAACTGGACAACCCGCCGCATTTCTTCTTGATTCCGCTAAATGGCCAGTAAATGGAATAAAGATAATCAGAGATAATAAATCATCTGTTAAGATGGTACCGTTAGCTGAGTACGATTCCTATCCAACAAAATACCCACTCTACTTGGTGCAATAATCATTTCACTAGCTGAGTCAAACACAGCCGCTTATTGATAATGCTGGGTTTTCCACACTATATCATGGTCGTAGACGTAATATTAGAACGTTCACGACCATATTCTGGCAATTATAAAGCCACCATTTCAGCGCAATTTTAAATCTCAATCATATGACATATAAACTCGTTATTCTTAGATTCAGCCAAATCTCACAACCTATCTATTTCCTCTCACTCCCTTAATCAAATGAAAATGTTTAATACCTGGAAGTATTTAGTCCCAGATTTTGCTGATACAACCCATCCACTTGCAATAAATCAAAAAAGAAAAATAAAAGTGCCACAATATTATGAAAAACTACTCACTGAAAAATAACTTTCCGAATGATTTCTAGTGATATGAAAAATTATTACGGCCAAATTATCTTTGCCTTCCTAAGTACAGCCAATAACTATACCCTATGGATTTCAAAATGCATCGCGACGACAAGGGAGTGAATCCCCGGGAGCATAGCAAATTATGTGGCCGGGGTGAGCGAATGCAGCCAACGAAGAAGCAACTTCATTTTCATTAGCTATTCTTCTTATAAAAATAGGGAAATTTAACAAAGAAGGTGTAGATAAAATAGCTCAACAAAAAAACAATAAGTCCTACGCAAAATGCCTTTATCACGCTATCCTCTTTAAAAAATATACTCCCTACCATGGCAAATAATATAATGAAACCAGTAGTCATCGTTTCTACAAAGAGGAAGAAAATAACACTTTTCCTTTCATCAAACTCATAAAGGGCTGTATTGATCGCAATACGAGTCATAATAAGACCAACGGATACACCTATCAGACTAAAAAATGAAAGCGCAATAAACTGACTAGCCCCAAGTGGAGAAATTAACAATAAAGTGGATGCAAGCAATGAAACCAAGACCAGTGACTGTTTTAGCTGAACACTGGTCTCGAACCGCTTAAGTCTGACCATAATTTGATTACCCATAACTGCGGAAAAAAGATATATTACAAATGCAACAGATGAACTGCCAAGCCATGCAAGGTAATTGGGAAGATTAAGGTAAACTTGATATTTGTATAATAAACCAATGGAATACATAAGTACTATAGATTCAAATATATTTCCTGTAATAAAAAACAGGGAATTCGGAACGTTTAATTTTACTACCGATAGAAAGTCTTTTAATTTGTAAAATCCCAATGCATTATTATTATTTTTTTCTTTATGTATACAATCAAGATCCTTTTTAGATTGGAAAATCTGTATCAACCTTAATATCATGATCATAGAAAAAATTGCTATTGCGGCCACTTTCTCATTAAAAAAACCAATCAACATAATTGTTATGCCAAGAAAAACAAATGGCAATATCAATCTAATGGAAAGATAATATTTAAAAGAATTGACATAATCTGCTGGTTCTCCGATTTTAAAAATGCTCATCATATTGTATGAAGGTCTGAATGTCGTTTTTAAGCATCCTGTTCCAGCCGCATCACACACAAATGACATAATAATAATAAACCAAGCGAGATAAAAATAACCAATATAAGATAAAGCAAAACCCGCTAAAAGAAGAAATGCGGATAATAGTTTTAACCCAAATCCAATTATAGTTGTTTTCGCTAACCCAAAATTAAAACTCATCAGACTACCAGAGGCAAACTCGATAATTAACGAAATAACCAATTGGGAAATAAGTGTAAATTCCAGTGAAAAATTACCTAAATGTTCATTGGTTGCAATAAGGGCCAGCTCAAGTATCGTTACACTCATAGCAACACTGCTATACATAGCATCTGCTCGCGCAATAGTGAGAAGAACCATCTTTACACACTCTCCTTGTAAATTACACCCGGCTCAGTCAGTATTGTTTTATATAAAAATGAAGGAGCAGAAGCACGAGCGTAAAACATAATACTCAAATAGAGTGACTCTAGATCATAAGGTACCAAAATATTTTTTTCATCCTTATTATCTTTACTATAAATATAATGTCTCCTTGGATGTTGATTCACATAATCCTCGTAGTCCAGTAATTCCACAAAGAGTTCATTTCCTGAATTTTTTATCTTGTTATAGAAAATATTACATGATGCTACTGAAATACTATGGCTTATAGAAGCTTTTATATGAAACTCATCAAAAACATCAATCAAAACACATTCATCAGAAAGAGAAAGAATATATTTCGAAACATAAACCCACCGTTTATGAAGCGCACGAGTTATATCTAAAAACCGTCTGACTCTATCAAATAGCAAGTGATTTTCTGCAATGGTTTGGTTGATATTAAACTCTAATAAAGCTCTTCCAGAATAAAGATTCGACATTCTCTCTAAACTATCTTCATTCATATGCAAATCTTGGCGACGTTTCATAGATAGCCTCCCAAATGCTATTAATGTTTAGTTTTTCAACTTGATGGCTAGCACCTTCTTGTTCAAGTAACGTGTTTTCTAGTCGTTTGCACCGTGATTTACACTGTTTATATAACGAAATCAAATCCGCATCAAACGGATCTGCATGCTGATCTAACCACACCGATACCCCTCTCCATTTCCATTTTTTCATCCCGGAAATATGTATCGTTATAATTTTATCCCAAATCACATTATCCATATCAGGCAGAACAGTTGCATCAGACTCAAGTGTTCGGCAATACCCAATATAATGTCCTAAATCGAAAGCAAAATAAGCTTTCGATTCTTCACAAAGTTTAATATAATAATCCCAAAAGTTTATATCACCTAATTCGCTATATACGGGTGGGTTTTCCAAAGCAATCTCTTTTTCAAAAAACTCTCGTGCAAACAAAATATTTTTTGCAGTTACTAGGATACTTTCCTCATTAAGTGCAGGATTCATTTGATGGGATCCTAAAAAAAGATCTCCACAACGCCATATACCAATATCCTCTTCTAGATAAGAAATAGGTAGTTTTTTTATCAATTTTTTTAAACGAAGCATTTCTTCCTTAATAAGCTTACCTGAGAAATTGATATCAACCGGATGAAAAGAGATCGTCATGTTACCCATATTAGCCATCGCGACAATTTCATCATCAAACTCATCCCATACCCTTGCCCCCAGACTAAAATGCCCAATTTTATGAAAGATGCTATTCCTATCTTTATTTTTTTCATGATAAACGAAACGAAGTTTTTCAATATCACCACTCACACCAATACACATGTCTTTTATCTCATCCATTGATTCCCCCAATCACTAATCTAATTTAAGAAAAAACTTATCATTGTGTATTATTGCCGTCCACGCTTTGTATCATCACAATTTCGCCTCTTCTTCCACCAACACCTACTGTTTCAATACCAAAATATTTTTTACTTATTCCCAAAAAACGGGTGTTCTCTTTTATGGTGTTGCTTATCACATCTGTGTAGATATTAAAATCTTTGACTGCGGAATTCATATTATAGAGATCATCTGCATGACAAAGTTCCCACAATACTTTAAATGGAATGTGCCTCAAATATACATTCCTTAACGAAAGAGAAGAAGATAACAATTTATTTTTCCTATTGTTTCTTATTACCTCCAAATTTAATGATATCGCCTCTTCTAACTGATGAAGCCAAGGCTTAGCAAATTTATCGATGAATAAATGATAAATCTTTTTTACCCCATTATCACTAATAAGCTCTCGGCTGTTAGGCAGCCTATTTAAACTGAATAATTTTCCCAGTTTTTTTTCGAGATCAATTCTAACTGGAGTACCAGGATACAACATCATTAAATTAAAATAATGATCGAGGGACTCATGCTCTGCCATACCAGATTTGATCAAAAATGTCAGATTCTCGATAATCTCAGTTTTTGTTTGATCATGGTAAAACATGATAAAATCTAATCCAATATCAATTTTATTTTCTTGTAACGCCTTGATAGCATCGATATTATCCTGTACTGTCACACGTTTATTCATATAGTTTAGTTGAGTTTGAGAGCCTGATTCAACCCCCATCTCAACTAACCTTAATCCCTCTTTAACCAGAGTAGGTAATTCTTCTCGTAGACGAAGTAAATAGCGAACTGTAGAAGAAGAGCTCCATGTAATATCACCATTTCCAATCTGATATAACCCTTTAGAAAAGGCTAATACTCTATCTTTCTTCACAAAAAAATTCGCATCCATCATATAGACATGCTGGAAATCGTATTTTTCGCGTGCTTCTTTAATCCAGTTAACCAAAATATCAGCGTCCACAGCACGCCATCTAGGGCCTTCTGCATCTGCGGCAATAATCGCACAAAATGAACAAGTTAGTGGACAACCCCTCGACTACTGGTAAAGGCAATAGCTTTTCTTTTGCGTCCATCCCGTCTGTCAGTAAAAATCAAATTTTGCAAGCGTTCTGAATCATACTCCATAAGAGGATTTACCCACTCCTCTGAAGGAAGTTGGTATTTCTCAACTCTACTGACCTGCAACTGATCATTTCTATCGAAATAGACAGCATTTACTATATTTTTTCTAAGATACTCAAAATACAAATAATTCTCTGCTGGTATTGATTCCCCATACTGCTTTTTAAACTGGTGGAAAATCTCCGCCAGAATTTTTACAGAATATTCTCCCTCTCCTTTAAAAGCCACACTATAAATATCTCTTCCAGTTTGCATAAAATTTTCTGCGGCCAAACTTATATGCGGACCACCGCAAAAAAGGAGAGAGTTAGGAATTAAATTCTTAATTATTTTCCCCCAAACTAATGCTGTATCAACATGGCTGCTATAAATCGAAATCCCAACAATATCTGGTTTCCATTCAATTAAATCAGTTAATTCCTCTGTTCTGTCCTGAGTTAAATCTGAATAATCAAATATTTTTGTCTTGACAAAACTTGTATTTTTCTTGATATATGCGGAAATATTCTGAAGACCCAAAGGCATAATGACCTGCGGCCCTTCTCCATAAGGCAATGCAACTAATGCTAAGCGAATATTATTTTTACAGGACACTATATTATGGCAATGTAAATCTCTGAATACTTTGTTCATATGAAAATATTCTATCATGAGTTACTTGGCATAATATGAAAAAAAGTGGATATCTTTCAGCAAGTCGAATAGCCAAATTACTATCCTCAAAACTTTTCATAACCAATATTTTTTTTAGTTTTACCATTAATTCACCATTATGGAAGAAACAAAAACCTAAGTCTTCCAAACAGATAATATCATCCTTAACTTTCAAATACATATTTTCAAGCCTTTAGTGTAGCCTTACTACTTATAAAAAGAAGTAAGGCTGAAAAATTAAAATTCAGGTGCCGTCTTACCCCCGATTGCTTCATAATCTACTTCAACAACAGCTGTTTCAATATCCATATCAGAAGCAATTTCTTCAAGAATTTCTATGTTTGTTACTTGAGTGATCATAGATACATCCTCCATTGTTATTTATGTGTAATGCAACATTGGAATTTTCATTACACATAAGTATTGTAGGTTTTTTTTAGCTGTCAAGTCGTTATTGTATTTAAATGTTAATATTCAAAATACAAATAGTCATGGTTATCGTTACATGAAACTATTACTCGTAATTACCGATCATACACTGAACCTTAAGTATTAAACCTCTCAAAAATATCCTCCAACATATTGTCTTTATTGGATTTTATTTGTGGAAACTTTTACGCGTTTCCAAGCTGATTCCATTCAATCAATTCAGTTTTTAACTAAGAACTTCGTTGAAATTACACCTGAAATTTTTCATGCCATTCCATATGGTGCTTCATTAAAAGTCGGCGCTCCCGTTATTGGTGCAACAGGACAACCCGCCGTGTTTCTTCTCAATTCCGCTAAATGGCCAGTAAGTGGAATAAAGATAAGCAGAGATAATAAATCATCGTTACACACATCAATTTATTAATAATGCTGGGTTTTCCACACTATATCATGGTCGTAGACGTAATATTAGAACGTTCACGACCATGTTCTGGCAAGAGGGATTTATTAACCGTGTTGGGTGGACTTATTATTTAAATAAAAAGAAACCGCCACTGAATTTTTCTATTCGGGAGTGACGGCTTAAGCAGAATTCGAATTAACTTAACTCAGGAATTAACATCCGAATAAAATTTGCTTGTTCCGGTGATATATCATCGTCGTTGTTTATGGAATGCTTAACCAGCTCCAAGTTCGTGTCATTAATAAAATTTTCAGTGATTGAAATTCCTGCCTCCAAATTTTTAACTTGATGATAGTGTGTACAAGGCGTGAAAACAATATCACCAGGATTCTGTATACAATGAATACCTTGAGCCTGAATGAAATCGGGATATAAAGCCAAATCAGGGTTAAAAGCATCAACGTTGCCATAACCTATTTTCATTGCTTCTTCCGGCCCATAAAATACCCACTCTTTTCGACCACTCATCACCGCATTCCAAGCATGAGTAGAAGCAATGTCCAAGTGCATACGAGAGCCGCTGTTTTTAGGCCCCATATAAATCCAGCGAAGTAATAGTAATGCCGCTTCATTATGCAAAATATTGTCTGAAACACGCTGACGAATTAAGCAAGAAAAATAGTCAAGGACCTCATAATCACTCACCAATTCTTTAAAATAGAGCGAAAACGGCCACGCAGAGGCATAATAAGGATCAGGTTCTTCCATATCTTTTATATAATCAATATAGTCACCAAGAGACATATATTTATTATCTTTATTATCTTTATTATTTGATGATCGAAATACTTTTATCAGATGATGACCAAATTTTTGCTGAAAATAGTCCCATGTCCACTTTGTTCTTGCTACCCACTGTTCAGCGCCTCCTCGAATAATAAAAGGAACTCTATTCAGCATACAAGCAAACACATCCTCTATGGATGGCATGGTGAACTCTACGCATTTCTGATAACCAGAATTAGAAAAATCCATCATATTTATATCGTTCCAAAAAATAAAATTTTCTATAACTGGCTGGTTACTTCAGCCAGTTATAATGCTTATGTTAAAAACATCAAAAAATTTCTTGTGAACCGGCACCAAGCAATCTTAATTTAATGTTTGATAACCAATTCTGAAATAGTTGATCGTTTAATCTCTTTTGGCCGATAAGGCAACGGCAATAGCTGTTTATAATGAGAATAAAATCTGCTCTGATCTGCAAAATGAGGCGAATCAATATCAGAAGATTGCGAATAAGTGAGTAACCCACGCGCATTAGGCCCTTGTTGATCAAATGCCACCAGCATTATCCAACTAGAACCATAACGAATATGATATCCTTGATCAGTTAGCTCCGATTCCAATGCCTCACCAGTCACCACATCATTACCCACAGTATAATGATGTTTAGGAAACAGGGTTTCATCCCAATCCCATGCAGCGATCTTATTAAAGCCGCCTTCTTCTCCAAACAACCCCGGCCAACTCATGCGATTATCGGCCGGTTTACCGTCAGGTGCGGTACTTTCAATAAATTGAAACTTACTCACCGGAGTATCTAAAGCCAGCCCCACATTATTCACATTGGCAACCGCTCGTGCTAACAAGGTGACAAACTCTTCACTTTGTTTTAATTGGCGTGGCGTTGTTGCCGGGTGGGCTATGTCAAACGGTACGGCAAAGTGTTTTTGCTGATCAATTAAAAAAGCTAATTCACGGAATATAATAGCGCCCCGACTATCCGCATTAAATTCACCGTTCCATTGTGATAGCAATTGACATGCCTGAGTAATATCGACCTTCAGGCCATTCACCAATCTAATTAATCGGTTCTGTGTTTTATCACATAGGGCAACCACATCTTTTAATATCAGTTCGGCTAAATATGAACGCTCAGAGAATAACGCCTGTTCTAACTCCATGAGAGAAAATCGCTTATTATCACCCGCCGCATCCTGTATTAGTTGCAATCCCATACGAGTTCTGAACGACAGGGGTTTTCGTTCATTACCCAGAAGTGGGGAAAAACCTTCGAGTAAATGTTCCAAGTTCGTTGCCCAGTGAGAATCATTGGAATTTTGTACATAGGATGTTTCCACGAGCTGTGGGATCTGATCATAACCCAAGGCTTCGGTAAAAATCATGGATGATGAGTTACCCGGTAAAATAGTCACGCCATACTTCTCACGTGCTGCCGCCAAAGTTTCGTTATCATTCAATAATTGAATAGCTTCAAGAGACAATGCCGGTACAGCTTTATCACCAATAAAAATACCAACGCCTTCTTTACCAGTTAACAAAGTGTTATTAAAAGCCAAGCCATTAAAATCTTTATAAGATTGTTTTGCATCAGCAAGACTATCCGCTCGATTCAACGCCAACCAATGATCAATCATATCAAGATTGTAAAGATTGACATCTTTCACGACATAAAATTCAGACTCGGACCAAGCAAAGTCTTCATTTTCAATAATGGGCCCAATATCAGTATAAAAATGATCTTTCGTGACCGTTTTAATACCGCTATCGGTTTTGACTTCAATATGAATTGGCTTCGACATTACCGGTTTAATAACACCATCAATCACATAATTGAGCGGATTGTTAGCAGCAGTTTGCATTTTATAAACAATGACATGTTCAGCCGATGAATAAGTGTGAGTCCAGGCAATGTTGTGATTAAATCCAATATTAATAATACCCGGAAAACCAATTAAAGACGCTCCCATAACATCAATCTTTCCGTTCATGACATGATGCACTTGCCAAAAACGCATGTTGCCTTCATAAGGAAAATGGGGATTAGCCAATAACATACCATTGACTTCTTCAACTTTGTCACGGCCTAATGCCCAACCATTCGAACCAATGGAATAACCATTATTCCTAGATATATTTAAAGACAATTGTTTTTGATCTTCTTTATTGGGATCAGCCGCATAATAATCAGCAAGAAATTGAGCAGAACCAGGAAATACCGCAATAGAAAATACATATGCCAGTACATCCTCACGTTGAATAGGTGCTACCCATTCTTGATCTCGACAAGCTTTTGGTAAGGTATAACGCCCTTCCTTAACATGGGACAGGTAGGTATTATAACCTGCAACAAATCCATCAATAATTACCTGTGAATCAGCACTTAATTGCGGCCATTTTTCACGCGCCTGTTCCACCAAAGCTAACGTTTTATAACCGAAGTCCTGAATTAAATTCAGTGAGTCCCCCTGCTTATCTCTATCAGCACCAAAGAAACGCGCACGCTCCCCTCTAATGCGCACATAATCATCCGCCATAATGCATATATTATCTTGTGCCTGAGCATAGGCATTGCCAAAACTCAAGCTTCCCAAGTCGTGTGCATAAATATGAGGGACACCATAATGAGTACGAACAATTTTCGCTTCAAATGCTGTCTTCGTCTTTTCTGAATAACTTTTAAATCCGCTACAACTTATTGTTAATAAGGTAATCAACAGTAATGTGATTGATTTAAATGATATTGTTTTAAATAATATTGTTTTAAATGATGTCATTTTTATTTTGCCCTTAAAGTACCTGTATAAAAGTAATCTCTGGCTTTGAATTTTGATTCCAATATTAATGCTCTGAGTAACCAACGATCATAACCATCGTATCGAGGTTCATACTCGCTGCGTGCATGAGCAACTTTACGGTTATCAAATAGCAACATGTCTCCAGGAGATAATATAAAAGCCTCTCTATTTTCATTAATACACTGATTCAACTTTTCCAACGCGGCTTCTGCCTTTGGTGTTAAACAACGCATATAAGCGGGATCAAATATCATTTCTGGTTCTTTATGTTGACTTAATACGGCAACACAACGGCGGCCACTGACATTCGATACAAAGGTTGGATCGACATCAATCTCAAAGTTTGATTTTTGCAATTCAGCAATGGTTTCAGCATCCAAATGAATATTCTTTGTTTGAAACAAGTAGGTTTCAGCATTTTTATCGCCACGCAGACAATATAAAGCAACCCAATCCGCTTTTGCATCATGGAAACCATCTTCAACATGCCATTCTAAAAACTCTTTGTTTGTCCCTAACTGCATATCCTTATATTTTTCCATTGGAAAAACATCATCGATAAAATTAAAGTTCTTTTTATTAACAAACGAATAAATATATCCAATTCGAGATAAAATCGTTGATATCAAAGTACGAACCCCCGCCACCTCAGAACTATTTGTTTGTTCATAAGATAAAGGCGTTAAGCAAAGATCATCAGGGATAGGCAACCCCTTTATCAGCAAATAATTTTCATTTTCTAATGCACGAAAGTCAAATAACTTTTTCTGTAAACGCACAGGCAAATTAAACGATTGATAAAAACATTTCCAATAAAATTCCTCGAAATTATCAATGTCATATTTTAGAGTAGACTCTAAAAATTGCTGCTTTAAATATGTCTGCTCTGTTGAGTCAAGCTCAAAAACGAAGTCATTAGACTCCTGAATATCAGACACCATGTATTGCCTCTTTCTATTCATAAAGGCTATCCTTTTAAACTGTGTTGCTAATAGCCAACAACACACCCATATCTAGAAAAATATACCCGTTATCTTTCAAGTTGCCTCTTTGTTGGCTGCACTCACTCACCCCGGTCACATCGTTATCTATGCTCCCGGGGATTCGTTCCTTTGCCGTCGCGATGCATCTTGAAATCCGTAGGGTATAAGCTAACCGAAAAGTTTACGAATACCGGTAATGATCAAAACCAATGCTTCCCGTTCTGCAAATGATAAATTGGGATGCCAGATATCCATTAATAAACAAATCCTATGTTTATCTGAGCGGTTATAAGCTTCATGCTGATAAGAATAATCAAACAGTAAACATTCACCTTCTTTCCAACATCTGGCTTCATTGGCAACAATGATCTCACAATGGCTAGCAGGAATATCGACCGCAAAATGTAAATTAAGAGTGAAATTCCATAAATCACAATGCGGTTTAATCACCGTACCTGGTTGCAACACCGAAAAGTGAACTTCCAACAGAGGACAATGCCAATCCCTTAATTCATTATTAAAAATATGCCACGTAGCGGGCAAAATATTGGCAACCGCGTTATTAGGCTGACCATTTTTAAATAAATATAATGCCTTCCAATCTTTTTGAGTTCCCAAATAGTGCTCATAATCGGTGATATATTGGGACTCACCGCTGATAACCGCGTTAATTTCCTGTTTTATTTTATCCGCATTATTCATCAATGAGGTGACTAACGGCTGCAACTGCGGAAAAGAATTCGTATCCAACCACGGCGTGGTAGAAAGCCCGGGCATGATATACTTGGCATCTGCTTGTAATGGCGCTCTTTGTTGTAGTAAAGGATAAAACATATCCTCTACTCTTTTTAAACAATCACTCCCATATTTTTCTCTAATTCCAGCCAATTGATCTTCAAATAGTTCTAACATTATAACCTCCTGATATCTACGAGCGATTATAACTATACCCTTCATCTTTCAAGCTGCTGCTTTGTTGGCTGCGTTCACTTACCCCAGTCACATAGTTATCTATGCTCCTGGGGATGCGTTCTCTTGCCGCCGCACTGCAACTTGAAATCTATTGGGTATACATAGTAGAAATAGCGGACTCTAAAGCAGCATTTTCTACTTTATCGGGGTGTACGTTTATTTCAATATTATCCACCAAACCATTATCCATAGTGATAACTCTGTCGGCGATATGAAAATATTTATCGTCATGGCTAATAACGATGACGGTTTTTCCATTGCGCTTCATTTCAGAAAGTAATTCATGATAGAAAAATCTTCTATAATTAGGATCTTGATCGGCTGCCCATTCATCAAACAAATAAATAGGCGCATCTTCCATATAAGAGATAACCAGAGCTAAGCGTTTACGTTGACCATGAGAAAGCTTAGTTGTGGATAATCTACCATCTTTAACCGTGACTTTTTCTGCTAAATCCAATTTTTTCAGATATTGACGAGTTAATTCATCATCGGCAAGTTCACCTTTTCGATTAATTACTGTATCAAATAGATAAAAATCTGAATGAATAACACTGTACATATTCAGATAATTCTCTCGATTATCTTCATTAACCACCTTATCATCTATGAAAATATCACCTTCAGATTTATTCAATAGACCAATCAACAATTTAGCAAAAGTTGATTTACCACTGCCATTACCGCCTTTAATAATGATAATTTCGCCACGCTGAATATCCAGATTAATCGGCCCAACAGAAAAACAATTCCCTTCACCGGCATATTTAAAGCTTATGGAACGCAGGGAAATTCGAGACCATTCTTTAAACTCTCCTGTGTTGGTTAATGTTGGCTCCATTGATAAGTTTTCAGAAAACCTTAAGCGATCAATCTTACGTAGAGATATGAGTGCCTTTACTATGGTTTCCTGTGAGGACAAAATAAAATCAACAGGGCCCAGCAAAAAGGTCATAATAAAGATAAAGGTAAGAATATCATTGCTTTCTCCTATCTCCCACATAACGTGAGAAAATAAAATAGATCCAAGCACCAGAAATAATAATATTTGCCCCCAGTTTTCATTCAATTTCCAGAAAATTTCTGATTTAAGATCAGAGTCATTAATCTTTTCTAATGATGGTAAAACACCTCGATTAAAAAACGAATGTTTGCGCTTTTCATTATTATTAAGCTCTTTAACTCCATCCACCAGACTTTTAAACTGTTCATGAAGGCTATCATAATCATCACGATATACCTCATCATAAGCTTCGGCTTTACTAATAAAATAACGCGAAACCAAAAGCCCTAACGGGAGAGTGACCAGCGTGACCATAAACAGCTCAATCGATTTGAATGCCAGAAAACCTAAACATGCAATCACTGTAATCACATGATAAATAAACTGCGGCATAGTAGAAATAGCTCTGGAAATATCACTCACATCAGATGTTAAACTGGCCTGGACTTTATGCCCGCCAATCCGCTCCAAAATAGCATAAGGGGTATTCAAGATACGTTTCACTAAGGTACTACGAACTTCAAAAATAATTTTGACGCTTAACTTTGTCATTAAGTAATTAGCAAAAGAACTCACAACAAACAAGCAGGCAAGCCCGATGAAGAATTTAACTGTCCATGATACTAAGTCAGCGCTAATCTGTTCTAATGCATCATCGGTAATCAAGGAAATTAACCAAATACTAAAGAAAGCACTAAAAGCACCAACAATACTATTAAAAATAATTTTTAACCGATTGGCTTTAACCAAATCAGAGATCATCGATATTAACTCCCAAGTAAAATTTTATTATCGCCAGATTTTAACAACCTTCACTTTGCCACAGAGTGATATTCCATCCCCCCATAAAACCTCGGCTAATTATTTTCGGCGTTAACCAAAAACAGTGTTGATAAATAGCATCATCACCATTAATTTGTAAAATCAACACTTTATAACCTTTATCATAAACATCGATTTTCAACCACTGTAGAAGTTGCTTAAGTTGATCATTAACAAAACTATCAAAGTTATAAATAACTACATGGTTTTCATTAAATCGATAGTCGTTTACATCAGCTTGTATTATCTCAATATGACTTTTTTGCTTTATCGCGTTAACATTTTGCTGTGCAATTAATGCCAATGATTCAACAATTTCTACTCCGGTAATCTTGCTAAAGTTGTAACTGGATGCACATATAATAGCTCGCCCTCTCCCACACCCCAAATCGATAAATTGAAAGTCACTGTATTCGATCGGTAGAGACATTAATGCCTTATGAATCACACTGTAATGAGCAGGCATATAGCGAGTACAAATATGAGAATCAATATGCCATTTATCGTTAAAAATCCTTCCATTCGTTTGAACACCTAAATGCTCATCTTGGCTGTCTTGCTGTTCAATCCAGTCAAAAATCTCATCAGGTTCCGTGACGCCAAAAACAATCCATAATAAGTGATAAAGATTTTCTCCTCGTTGTACCTGAATTTTATTATCCAATATCGCCTTAGCAATAGCAGCGGACGGCTCCTCACTGGTTACGCACGCTATTAATGTATCCACACTGATTTCAATCTCACTATAAAAATCATATTGCGCACACATTGTATTATTAGCATTGAAATCAATATGTACACGCTCATCCGTTATTTCAATAAACCAACATCCGACCTGCGATATTACTACCCGGTGATAGCTATTGATATCACCTATAGGCCGATAAATATCGGCCCGATATTGCACCATGTCAAGCAACGCCTGATAGGTTAAGTTCAATTTTTTAAATGAGGGTTCTGGTCGGTAATGCTGTAATAATATGGCATCAGCCAGAGTCTCAACAGCACCCGGTTTTAATACTGAGTAATGATCACCGCTTACCATGCCATAAGTAATCGTTTGTGTGACATAATCTTGTAACGATGCAATAATTTTCTTTTTTTCTGCCCGTAGTTGTATGGAGCTTTCACAATAAATAAATGTCATCCTGCCGTTTAATTTGGCCGATGGTACATAATTGCAAGCCATAATAGAGTAGATTTTATAAGCCTCAATAAAGCGATCCAGAGCTTCACCTTCAATACCTTGAATCAACCTGGTGCTCACATCATCGATCTCCTCATGGGTATAAGGTTGTCGGTCATAGGCGGTAAGAAAACTCTCAATAACCATCAAGTCAACGGTTTTCCCTTCACTTTCCAGCACCAAAGCAACCTCAAAGGCTGTACATGCTCCCACACAATAACCCGCCAGTCGATAATGCTCTTGTGGATAAGCTTGCAAAAGTAATGCGGCATAACGTTCAGCCAATGTTTTGACAGAAAGTGTTTCACCCCCCAATAATAGGGGGGTTGCATCAAATACCTTAAGGCAAAAATCGGTTTTTATTTTCTCAGCCAAATCAACAAAAGATGATGCTAAAGAATCAGCACCAGGAACCAAAAATAATGGCGTTTGATCAGTACCCAATGACACCAATTTAATGGCTTCATCTGGCGCTAAAAAAGCAATAATTTCAGCTTTATTCGCCACTACCAAGGCTTTTAGTTCAGGGGTAAAAACATAACCCGATATAACTTTAAAACCCAATTTGCCGCGCTCAACAAATAACTGCACGCCCGCAGCCGAAGCTTGCCGAATAATATCAATAACTCGCATTATTCCACCTTATTTATCAGCGCCTATTTTTATCATCATAACCAGCCTTCTTCCGCCACCGTGTTACATCCCTGATGGCTTTGTTCAGTTTGTTGCAACTGTTTACGCTCAATCATCAGTGCCAGTACTGCCAGATTAGTGGCCGTCATGACATCGGCAATGCTTATCACTACAGCAAAAGTCTGTTGTATCTGATGTAAAAACCTCAACAAGGTTAATGAGTTCCCTCCCAATTCGATAAAAGACGCGGCCAAACTCACCATGCTTGACGGTAATTTCAGTGCGTCGGCACACAGTTGTACCAACTGTTTTTCAATTTCAGTTTCCGCAACACGATCCAATCCTCGCGTAATGCAAGGTTTTGGCTCAGGTAGGGCAGCAAAATTCACTTTACCATTAGCCGTAGTTGGTATAGTGGCTATCACAGCATATAGGGTTGGCACCATATACTCTGGTAATCGGGTTTTCAGTTGCTCTCTTATCGGGGGGATGACAGCATCCGTTTCGGTCCCCTCTGGCATCACCAGCCAGGCACATAGTTGTTTTTCGCTGGTTGCATCGACAGTAACCCGCACAATACTTGTCGCCACACCATCAATAGCTGACAATGCTGACTCTATTTCGCGGGTTTCGATACGAAAACCTCTGATCTTGACCTGATTATCAAGACGACCGACATAAACCAGTTCACCCTCGTTATTCCAATAAACACGATCACCGGTTTTATATAAACCTACTGTTTGTTCCGGCAAGATAGCCATTTCAACAAACTGTGCCGCATTTTGTTCCGGGTTATTCACATAGCCTAAACTTAAAGCATCACCCGCAATGTAGAGTTCACCAATAACATCTGGCGGTACCAATCCACCCTGAGAATCCAAAACATAGGTCTGACAATGGGCCAAAGGACGTCCTATCGGCACCACTGAATTTGTTAAGGTATCGAATTGTGTGACATCAATAGCGGTTGCCACAATGGTTGTTTCTGTCGGTCCATACGTGTTGAATAAACGGATCTTTCCTTGTGTTTTTTGTTGCCATAGCGCCAATAACTCCATTCGCATGGCTTCACCACCGACGATACATACCTTCAAATGCTCAACCAGTTGTTCAACATCGTCAGCAGTTAACTGATACGTCCACTCATGCCATAAGGCTGTGGGTACTGAAATCAGTGTGACTTTTTGTGCATCAATGATCTGACATAACTGTTTAACGCTATACGCTGTTTTATGATTATCCAGAACCAAACGACCACCGGAAAATACCGACAACATTAATTCTTCGATAAAAATATCAAAACCAATGTTGGCAATTTGCAATACCGCGTGGGCAGAATTTGCCGGATAACAGCGTTGAACCGCCTGATAATAGCTCAGTAAATTGTGATGGCTGATCTTAATGCCCTTCGGCGTACCCGTTGAACCCGAGGTATACATGATGTAAGCAACACGCTCTTGCGCTGATAATGCCACTTCTCGTGCCACAACCGCAGTATCAACCGAGTCAATCTCATCAACCATAACAATACATTGTTCATCAACAGGCAAAGTGTGGCTTTCAGAACGTTGTGAAACAATAAGCTGAATATCCGCATCATTAATAATATGGGCAATACGTTCTGTTGGATAATCGGTTGCCAATGGTACAAATGTCGCGTTCGCCTTCAAAATAGCCAAGACGCTAATCACTACCTCAGGAGTACGGGATAAATAAATACCCACCGTATCATTTACCCCGATACCCCGCGCAATAAGGAGTGTCGCCAGTTTGTCAGCCGCTAACGCCAACTGAGCATAATTCATGCTGCCCCAAGGCCCTGACAAGGCCACTTCATCAGGTATCCGACGCGCAATTCGGGCAAATAATTGCGTCACAGATGGGCAATCATTAGCAATAGATGAGGCATTATGGGCTAATTGATACAAGTGTTGGATTTGACCGGATGCCAGATAATCCGCATGCCCCAAGCGATGATGTTGTGAAGCTAACATCGATTTTATCGCCGTTTCATAACAGGCTAATATTTGCCCCGCCTGATGTGCCCCAAATACCGATTGGGTCAACGCTAATTGCAGAACCAGAAAACGATTAGCTGAACTATGATGGCAAACAAAATCATAACCATAATCAACTCGTTCATATTCATGATCATAAGCCTGCTCAGGCTCAGCATCTTGCGTTGTCTGTAACTCATCAGACACATGAAAATCGACATAGTTAAACAGAGCGCCAGAGTAATCACACTTGAATTCCTCTTGCATAACAGCAACCGGATAATATCGATAAGGCCAGCTTGCAGTGCTATATTCGGTTAATTGCTGAATCAACGACGCCCAGGTTTGTTGATGGATATCGGCATTAACCGGCGGCGTATTTAAGAATAATCCAAGACAAGATTCAGCTCCCTTCACTTCAAGTCTTCCATGGCTTACCACCGAACTGGTTATCGAGTCAGTACCATTGATTTTCGCCAAGACATAAACATGGATTGCCAATAACAAGGTGCGCAGCGGTACTTTTAAGCACGTAGCAAGTTGTTGTAAATCATCATGTAAATAAGATAACTCAAGGCGAGCAGAATAATGTTGTGTTGACGCTTTTCCGGTCCAGTCAGGCAACACCGCAGCATTGGCAATGTGCTGCCAATAAGCTTTTTGCTCAGGATCATCAATAGCCGCCAGCTCCTCAGCAATGTATTCACCGTAATGCGGTAAGTTGGCTCTTGGTGGAATAGAACCGCCAGACAACACCGATAAATAGTTTTCCATAAACTCAACTTGCAGGTTGGCAACACTCCAACCGTCAAGAATGGCATGTTGATGAGATAAAACCAGTGCAAATGTATTATTAGCATCAATACATACATTAACTCGCCACATCAATTCATTTTCAACGAAAAAGTTGCTATTTTCCTGCTCCAGACAATGGTCTAATTGATGCTCAAATTCCTGCACAGAAAGGTGACGCCAATCATTGAATGTAACCGGCAAAGCAATCGTTTTATGAATATATTGCAACGCTCTCCCTAATTCGAAGTTGTATGTCGCACGCAATAACTCATGGCGTTGTACTATGGCATTAAACGCTTGACGAAATGCTTGTTCACTCCACACGGCATTAATCAAATAATGCTCTACAATATGGTAACTTTCATCTTTTAGCTGATGATAAATAGACCCCATTTGCAAACTTGACAATGAATATGCATCATCCAATGTTGACTGCTCAATCAATGCCGCCCGTTCGTCATCCGTGAGTAATGAAAAAGCGTGATAAGCCTCTTTAGAAGAGACAATGTTGCGGTTCAAATCAGGTAACTGCTGCGTTATTTCATCAATACTTTGATAGGCCAAAATATCTTTTACACTGAGTGCCAAACCCGCCTGTTTAGCCATCGCAACAACACGCACAATTAATATTGAGTCGCCCCCCAAAGCAAAGAAATTATCGTAACGACTCACTTTCTCCTGTTTCAAAACAACGGCAAAAATAGAGGCTAATGTTCTTTCAATGTCATTTTGTGGCGCAACATATTCAGTACTGGTAAAAGCACTGGCTTCCGGTACAGGGAGTTTTTCTTTATCCACTTTTCCGGTAATACTCACCGAGAAAGCATTCAGACAGACAAATGCACTGGGGATCATGTAATGAGGTAATTGATGCCGTAGCTGTTCTCTGATCCGTTCAACTAATAACGGTTGTGGCGTTTGAAGATAAGCAATAATTTGTTTATTGCCCGGCTCAATTTCCCGCACCACAGCAATAGCATTCTGCACATCAGGCAATGCACGAAGCTTGGCATCAATTTCAGCCAGTTCAATACGGAATCCTCGCAGTTTTATTTGATCATCATTACGCCCTAAAAACTCCAGCGTTCCATCAAATTTTAATCTCGCTTGATCACCCGTGTGATAAATATAACCACAACGACCAGAAAGGTTGTCTTTAACAAATTTTTGTTGCGTTAATTCGCGATTGCGGTTGTAACCTCTTGCCAAACCGGGGCCACCTACCGCAATTTCACCCACTACCCCCATAGGTACAGGCTCGCCATAAGCATCAAGGATATAAATGTGGGTATTGGCAAACGGCGTACCGATGGGAACATAGGCATCATCAGGCAAACAGAGATGCGTCACATCACCGTAACTAGCATCAATCACCGATTCTGTTTGTCCATAAATATTGAAACAACGGGCATCGGTATGCATCAGCTTTTGTAAACGGTTCAAATCACGACCATACCAAGCTTCGGAACCCACTAATATATGGCGCAGTGAATTCAATCGAACTCTGTTTTGTTCAGCATAATCAAGTAAATTTCTCAGAATGACCGGCACAAAATCACCAAATGTCACGTGTTGTTGTTCGATAAGCTGATACAAATCCTCCGTGGTAATTAAATCCGACTTGCGACAAATCACCAAGCGGCCACCGGTGGTCAAGCTCTTAACGATATCACCCAGAAAAATATCCACAGCCAAACCCGCCATTTGCAATACGGTTGGCGGCCGCTGAAATAAACCAAATACCGCATCCCAACCATAAAAACGCGCAATCATCGCCGTGTGCTCAACCATCACGCCCTTGGGATGGCCCGTTGTTCCTGAGGTGTAAGTCATGTAAGCCAAATTAGTCGCGGTTGAATGACGCTGCGTCACCGCAATATTGGTATTAAGCCGTGACCGGCTTAATATTTCATCCAATCTCCAGACGTTGTACGCCGAAGCCACCTCAGTAGGCAAACACTGAATATCATCAACCACAACTAATGGCGCACCGCTATCTTGAAGAATGTATTCAATCCGCTGCAATGGCTGATCAGCATCAAATGGCACATAGGCTAAACCCGCCTTCAAGATGCCAAGTACGGTAATCACCGAAGCCGCAGTTCGCTCCATACAAACCGCAATAAAGGAATCCGGGGTATAAGCTTTGTCCAACAAAAAGTGAGCGACCTGATTCGCTTGAGCGTTCACTTGCCGATAAGTGAGATGAAGCTCGCCGTCAATAACCGCTGTTTGTTCCGGGCTCCGTTCCACCTGTTCTTCGAACAATTGATGAATGCACTTATCAACCGGATAAGACTGCCAGTTGTCATTAATATCGACCAACAGATATTGTCTTTCCTGCTCAGTTAACACCGGCAGTTTCGTCAAAGGAGCCGTTTGATATTGCTCACTCACTAATGCAGACAGTAAAGTCAGGAACCGTTGGCTGAATCGGGTTATTGTCGACCGTTCGAACAGTTCACAGTTGTATTCAAAACTAAAATCAAGACCGTTCTCACTTTCACCGGCATCTAAGGTCAAATCGAACTGGGCCGTGACATGTTCGCTATCAAGGGACTCAAATTCAACGTCGCTCAATTGCAATACCTGAGATTCATTGGTATCCATCGAGAATGCGATTTGGAATAGCGGCGAATAACTTGTACTCCGCTCCGGCTGCATTTTTTCAACCAACAATTCAAACGGCAGTAACTGATGCGCTTGAGCATCAATATTGACCTGACGAATATGCGATAGATATTCAGCAAAAGTGAGATCGGCTTGGTATTGGGTGCGCAGCACGAGCATATTGACGAAAAAGCCGATAAGCGGCTCAACTTCCGCCTGCAAACGATTCGCAACCGGCGTCCCGATGACAATATCCGGGCTTTGTCCATGACGGGCAAGTAACAGGGTAAATGCCGCATGCAATACCACAAACAGGCTCGTATTATGTTGACCGGCAAGCGATTTGAGCCCAGTCAAAAGAGACTTGTCAGCACTAAATTCAAATAGCCCACCACGGCTGCCAAGTTGCAATGGACGTGAATGATCCAACGGTAAGTCGTGTACAGGAGGCAATTCATTAAGCTGAGTTAACCAATAGTTAAGATCCGTTTGTAACGTTTCACCCTGTAGTTGTTGCCGTTGCCAGACCGCATAATCTTTATATTGAATGGCTAGCGATGGCAAAGCCGGTTGCTGAATGCCTTCAAGCAGTTGGCGGTATATGTCGACAAACTCATCAGCAAGCACTTTGATTGACCAACCATCTGATGCGATATGGTGCATGTTGAAGACCATAACACACTGATCTTCGGCTATCTTTAGATAGGCCGCTCGCAGCATGACATCGTTCGCTAAATCAAATGGCTGCTCCGCGTGCTGCTGAATAAATTCTTGCACCTGCTGTTGGCCGCTTTTTTCCCCAACGCTTCGATAGTCAATACGGTCGATCTTCACCGTTACCTTGTCCAGCACCTCCTGCCATGCACCGGCGGTATCATGCCGATAGACCGTTCGCAGCACTTGGTGGCGTTGAACAATGATGTTTATCGCACGTTCAGCGATAGCGAGATTGAACTCCCCTTTGACGGTTAATGCCAACGGCATATTATATTGAGGCGTTTGCCCATCTAACTGGTCAATAAACCAAAGCCGTTGCTGGGCAAATGACAATGGAAGCCGCGCCATTTCAGCGACAGGTGTAATTGGCGCTATCGCTGCATTACCGCCAGTTGTTATCCGTTGTTCAACGATCAATTGTGCAAGTTCAGCCAAAGTTTGGCTTTCAAAGACGGCCCGAACAGAGATCTGTACAGCTAAGGTTTTCTGGATTTCCGATACCAACTTAATCGCCAACAGGGAATGTCCCCCTAGTTTGAAAAAGTTATCGGTACGACCCACTTTAGGATGGCCTAACAACTGCTGCCACATATCAGCCAGTTGTTCCTCCAGTTCCCCCTGCGGGAGGCAATAGTTCTCGGGTAACGGCTCTTGCGTCTCTACACTCAATAGCGCTTTGTAGTCAACTTTACCGTTTACCGTCATTGGAATGCTGTCTAGCGAAATAAAGGCATTAGGGACCATATATTCGGGTAAGGTTTGACTTATTTGTTCCTTTAGCGCGGCCGGCTCCAGTGGCACATCAGCAACGTAGTATGCAATCAGTTGTTTGTTACCGTTAATCTCATCAGCAGTGACAACCGCCTGTCTCACCCCATCAATCGCAATAAGTTGGTTCTCAATCTCACCTGGCTCAATACGGAAACCCCGAATTTTTATCTGGCTATCCTTGCGCCCGATATATTCAATCTCACCATGAACATTAAACCTCACCAGATCACCGGTCCGGTAAAGCCGCTCAACCTCACCGTCGAAAAAAGCAACCTGGATAAAACTTCTCTGCTGCTCCTCAGGTCTGTTTAAGTAACCTCGGGAGACACCTTTACCACCAACAACCAATTCACCAATGACACCTTGTGGCACCAAATTCAAATGCTCATCAACAATATAGGCTTTAACATGACCACCTACCCTGCCAATGGGAACCGACTGCTCAATCTGCAACGCGGATTCAATCAAGTAGTAACTCGCCAAGACGGTTGTTTCGGTCGGCCCGTAGGTATTCATCACCGGAGGACGGTTTGCTGATGCGAACCAATGCCTGACAATTTCAGCATTAATGGCTTCACCGCCAACGATAACCAACCGTAATGTGTCAGGCACCAAAGCGTCGCCACTACTCACCTGATGCCAAAATGCGGTAGGCAAGCTCATTACAGTGATGTTGTGCTGACCACACTGTTGCCAAAATAGGTCAGCGCTGTTGAGCCAATCATCGTCCCTTAATACCAGAGTGGCCCCTGCACATAGGGTGACAAAACACTCTTCAATGGAAATATCAAATGCAAATGAGGAAAACTGTAATATGTTGTCGTCAGGTTTAACGGCATACATTGCCAGTGCTGCCGCCACAAAATGGCTCAACTGCGTATGCTCTACCATGACCCCTTTAGGTTTGCCCGTTGATCCGGAGGTATACATGACATAGGCAAGCTCATCCAAGCTATGGCTGATATTCGGATCATCCGATGCAGTCCCTGAAAACAGTTCCATTTCCGAGGTTAACAGCTCAACAATGACATTCAGTTCAGCAAACTTGTCTGCATATGTGTTGTTCGTCAACACAACTACCGGCTGACAATCCGTAATAATGTGATTAATTCGGGATTGAGGGTTGTCAATGTCAATAGGAGTGTAAGCGGCACCGGCTTTCAGTACAGCCAATATACTGACAATCATCTCAGGGGAACGAGGCAAACATAACGCAACAATATTGCACGGCCTAACCCCCTTTTCGATTAGGTGATGCGCCAATCGGTTGGCCCGCTGGTTTAATTCGCGATATGTCAGGGTTTGCGTTTCGCCTGCAACCTGCCATACCAAAGCCGTCGCATCGGATCTTTGTGCTGCCTGACGTTCAAACCGGCATTGCACAGATTCTGTCATTGTTGCGATAGAAGATGGTATCGCCAGTTGTTGCCCTAAACGACGCTTTTCGTCTTCATCCAACAACGCTAAAGAGTCTAATGTTTTATAAGGATTTTCGGCGATATCAATCAACAAGACTTCAAACGATTTGAGTAACCTTGCAATCGTGTGTTCATGGAATAGGCTACTGTTGTACACCACTTCAAACAGAATCGTGTCACTGTCATCAATCGCATCGAGTTCCAAATCAAATTTAGAGAATGCTTCCCCCGAAGATACCGGCGTAAACACCACGTCATCCAGTCTCGATTCACCGGCCTCAGTCGTATCCATTGTGAACATGAACTGGAATATCGGTGAATAAGCGATATTCCGACTCACCGCCAATTTCTCCACAAGAACATCAAACGGCAAATCCTGATTCATTTGTGCTTCAATGTTGACTTGCTTTACATGCTGCACAAACTGCATGAAATCAACCTTGCCCTGATATTCGGTTCTCAACGCCAGCGTATTGACAAACAACCCGATCAGTGACTGTAACTCTTTTTGTTTACGGTTAGTGGCCGGTGTACCAATGACAATATCCGTTTGCTGGCTGTAACGAGCGATAAATACTGAAAATGCAGCGTGCAATAACATAAACAGAGTCGCACCGGCATCGCCCGCATGTTTACGCAACATCGACGAAGATTGCCGATCCAATCGGAATCGCACCTTAACACCGTAGTTGGTCTGTTTCACCGGCCGCTGAAGATCCAATGGAAATTGGTGAACTTGCGGTATATCCGCTAGTTTTTGTTGCCAATAATCAAGTTGCTCATCAAACACCCCATCGGCAATCCATGACTGCTGAGTGTAAGCATAATCTGCATATTGCACAGGTAATACAGGCAAAGATTCTGGCAGATTCTGCTTAATCTCTTGGTAGTGGATGACAAATTCTTCCATCAAGAGAGAAAAAGACAATCCGTCTCCAGCAATATGGTGCAAGTTGATGATAAGAAATTGCCGCTGAGTATTAGTGGTAAAAAAGTCGATCCGGATCATCAGATCTTTCTGTAAATCAAACGGAGCAGAAACATACTGATAAAATATCGCTTTCAGCTCGGCAGGTTCACATGTCAAATGCCGAACATTGATTTTAGCCTTAACCGCTGACTGAATCTCCTGCCATACTTCTCCTTGCTCTTCTCGGTAAACCGAGCGCAATATTTCATGACGTTCGACAATTCGTTGCATGACTTTTTCAGCAATCGTTAAATCGAACTCGCCATTTACTTCCAACACCGTCGCCATATTGTAATGCTCGCTGCTGCCAAAGAGCTGGTCGATGAACCACAGGCGTTGTTGTGCAAAAGAGAGAGGTAATCGAGTCAATTCCCTGTCGGCGGTCTTGATCGGTAATGGATTTGATTGTTGCCCTTGCAGATACGCAATAATTTCTACCTTATGCGTTCTCAACTCAGTCAGCATATTCTGCGATACCGCGCCTTTAGGCGCGTTTAACTTAAGCGAGTCAGATTCAAGGTATACCATAATGTCTTGCTGTTTTAAGTCAGCTAAAAATGCGGCGATATTCACAGTTCAACAACCTCCCTTTCTCCCCCAATCTGTTTCTGTCGTTCGGCAAACTGCTGCTCAACATACTGCGCTAAAGCAAACAGCGTGTCATAGACGTAAAAATCCTTCACGGACAGTTCGATCTTTAATTCTTCGCTGATGGCACTACCGAGTTTGACAAATTGCAGTGAGTGAATACCGAGCTGTACAAACCGGGCCTCAATATTGATTGGCGTCAACCCAAGCTCTCTATGGAACAATCCAGCTAACTGCTTTTCAGTTGCCGTTTCTGGTGACGTAAAAGGCTCCTTAGCGATATTTTCCCTGCTTGGCGCAGGCAGAGCTTTACGATTAACTTTGCCATTCTCAGTCAGCGGCATTTCCGGCAATAACACATAGAAGCCGGGCCACATAAACTCCGGTAAGATGCGCTCGACTTTATCGCGCTGTTCTCGTATGTCGAGCATCGACGGGGCCACCAAATAAGCCACCAAGGATTGCCGCTGCTTGTCATCCTGTCTCACACAAACCACAACATCCGCGACATCAAAATGCGTGCGGATACAGTGCTCAATTTCTCCCAATTCGAGCCGAAAACCGCGCAATTTCACTTGGAAATCATTTCGGCCAATGTAGGCAATTTCGCCTGATGGCAACACTTTCACTAAATCACCGGTGCGATATAGCCGTTCGCGGTTACCTTTAGCATCCAAATGATCAATAAAACGTTCAGCCGTCAGTTCCGGGCGGTTCAAGTACCCTTTTGCTAATCCGACACCACCGACATACAGTTCTCCCACTACGCCGACCGGGCATTGGGAGCGATCTTTTGCCAACACATGAAGTGACACATGGGGAGCGGGACGACCAATCGTGACTGGCTCCGTCGCCTTTTCAAAGATTTTCAACGAAGACCATACCGTGGTTTCCGTTGGCCCATATTCGTTGACAAGCGTTGCCTGAGGCTGACACTGGAAATGTTTTGTCTTTACGTTGTCCGACAAATTTTCGCCGGCGCAAATCACTTTACGTAGTGAATGCCCGACAAGGTAATCAAGAACAGCATCGTAGAAACTGGGAATAAAAAGAACGTGGCTAATTTGTTGACTGTCTATAAGCTTCGCCACATACGATGCATCTTTCGCATCTTGAGGGGCCATTAAATGCAACGTTGCACCGCTGCCAAGCCCCCAATATATCGCCGGAATCGATGAATCGAAAGCAAAGGAGGAAACCAGTAAAAATTTCTCCGGTACTATCGAGTATGAATTAAACCGCCCAGCAGTGGATGCGCTCAACGCCCCATGCTGGATCATCACCCCTTTAGGATTACCCGTTGAACCCGAGGTATAAATGACATAGGCAAGGGAATCCGCTGTCACACTTGAGGTCAACATCGGTTCAGTACGGGGCTGGGCGGCAATTTCAGTCTCATCAAGCAAGATAGTGCAAACGCTATCCGCTGGTAAATTGACCTTATCGATACTCTTGTTATCGACGATAACCAAACCAACATGGCTGTCAGCCAAGATAAAACTTAACCGTGCCACAGAATAAGTGGGATCTAATGGCAAATAAGCACATCCTGCTTTCAATATCGCTAGCATGCTGACGACAAAGTCAATGCCAGGCTCTATCAAAATAGCAACCAACGGGTTGTTGTCAGCACCTTTAGTCAACAATAATTGAGCGATCTGATTAGCCCTTGCATCAAGTTCAGCAAAACTGAGGCTTTGCTCCTGATAGCGAATTGCCACTCGTTCAGGATACTCAGCCACCCGCTGTTGAATAAGCTGATGCACAAAAGGTTGCACCTCAGGCAGTTGCCAAGCTGATTGATGAGATTTGTCCAACACAGCTTGTTCCTGCTCACTGACAATCGCCAATTGATTAATTGGCCTATCACCGTTGACCGCAATATGTGCCAACAACAACTGCATATTTTCGGCAAAACGGGCGATGGTGTCCGAATTAAAAAGCCCTTGATTAAACTCAAAAATCAGCGACAGTCCATCCTGATCTTCTGCTGCGGTTAAGGTCAAATCAAACTGCGTTTGTCCCCTTTGTTCCATAAGCTCTTTAAATTCAACATCAGCAAGTTCCAACGGTTGAGATTCATAATTTTGCATTGAGAAAAGCACTTGGAATAAGGGAGTAAACGCGGTGCTTTGTTCAGCGAGCAATTTCTCGACCAATAATTCGAATGGAATGGCCTGATTGCTCTGTGCATCAAGGTGCACCTGCCTTGCATTGTTCAACAACACATTGAATGTCAGCGTCGGTGTACAATCCAAACGCAATACGAGCGTATTGAGGAAACAGCCAATGAGCGACTCCAGTTTCTGTACCGGCCGACTTGTAATAGGTGTCCCAATAACCACATCCGGGTTATCACTGTAGCGAGCCAGCATCACCGCAAAAGCGGTATGCAACAACATGAATAAAGTGGCATTTGCATCTACAGCTAATCGCTTAAGTTTACTCACCGTCTCCATTGGTATCTTTTGCGTGTGCATTGCACTACGCATATCCAATTTTTGCGGGCGAGCATAATCTAACGGCAATTCATGAACCAATGGCAGGTTAGCCAACTGTTGTTGCCAATATTGCAACTGCTCGTCAAACATTTGCTGAGTTTCAGCTTGATTCTGCCAGTAAGCATAATCCGAGTATTGCAATTCAAGCTCAGTCAGTAAGGCGGGTTTACCCTGCACAATTTGTTGATAAAGAAGGGTAAATTCATCAACTAATATCGCCAGCGACCAGCCATCAGCAGCAATATGGTGCAAATCAAAAAACAATACGCCGGTCAACGGCTTATCTGAGGTATCTGGTTTTAGATCAGAGGCCAAATAGGCCACTCTTAGCGGTAAATCCCTACTTAAATCAAATTTCCTCTGTCTCTGTCTCTCCAGCCAATCCTCTATGTGTTGCTGTTGGTCAACACCATCGGCAAGGGTGTCTTTGTCAATCTGGAAAACATAGTCGTTCAACACGACTTGTGCGGGCATGCCTTGTGATTCCTGATAAACCGTTCGTAAAATTTCATGTCGCTTAAGAATGGCATCTATCGCCTGACTCGCGGCTTCCAAGGAAAATTGACCATATAAATTGAATGCAGTTGAAATCTTATGCTGACGTTCAACTGTAGAAACCTGTTCGACCAGCCAAAAACGGCGCTGGGCAAAGGATAATGGTGCCTTGGTAAGGTGCCGACGTTGTAATAACGAAAACTTCTGTTGCCCCGCCACCTCTGTATGAGAGAGAAAATCAATAATTGCTTGTTTGTTTTGTTTAATAAATTTTCCCTGTTCAGGTGTGATGGCACCCGGAGCAGACTGAGATTTTAGCGCCCCATTTTCAACAAAAAGACGAACTTCCTGCTCGGACAATCTATCAATAAAGCCTTTTAGGTTCATAATCACCACTCGGTTACCTCATATTCTGCCACTACAGCCCCAATTGACTTGTTACGTTGAATAACCATTTCTTTTTCAAGCCAATCACATAACTGTTCTAATCTTGATCGCTCAAACACGATCGCAATCGGTACGCCAACGGAAAATGCCTGTTCAATTCGAGAAATTAGCTTCATAGCTAATAAGGAATGACCACCTAAATCAAAAAAGCTGTCGGCCATGCTTACCCTGTCTTGTTGCAACAACCCCTGCCAAATTTTCGCAACACTTCGTTCCAGTTCAGTCACTGGCGCGATGTATTTGGCTTTTACAAAGTTATCTACTTCAGGTTGTGGAAGTCGGCTGCGATCCACTTTGCCATTGGTATTCAGCGGAAAAGCCGCCATCCGTACATACGCGGATGGCAACATGTAATCAGGTAAGCTAGCCGATAAATAGGTTTTAATTTCGGATAAATCCAACGGGTTAGCCGCGATAAAATAAGCGATAAGCTGCTTATCACCGGCTTCTGTATCAATAGCAATGACTACGGTTCCGGTTATTCCATCGAACTTACTCAATTGGGCTTCGATATCACCGAGTTCAATTCTGAATCCACGGATCTTGACCAGATGGTCGTTGCGGCCAAAGTAGTTGATTTCACCGTTTTGATGAAAGCTGGCTAAGTCCCCGGTTCGATACACTCGTTTCCCAAGAACCCAATCACAATCAAGATAACGCTCTGCGGTAAGCTGGGGCTGCTGATAATAGCCTCTTGATAAACAGTCCCCCGCTAAATACAGTTCGCCGATGGCACCCATCGGAACAGGCTGTAAATACTCATCCAAAATATAACCGGCCACGTTGGGCAATGATCGGCCAATTGTCGGCAAATCCGGCCATGAAGCAGGTTCTCCCTGTAATGTTTTAGACGTTACGACATGAGTTTCTGCCGGGCCATAGTGGTTCACTAACTTACAGTGACGATGTGTCGTGAAAAACTGTCTGATGGCCGCCGTGATTTTGAGCCTTTCCGCGCTCGACACAATCACCCTTAATTCGGGGAACTGTAGCCCATTGACACCGCTATATTCAGCCAGATTCTGCAATACAGCATAAGGTAAGTTCAGCACTTGAAGTTGCGCCTGCTGGATTTGCTTCGCTAACAGCCGAATATCCAACTGAGTCGATTTATCAATAAGCTGTACTGAACCCCCAGATAACAGCGGCATGAATATGTCTTCAAAACTGAGATCAAAACCAATTGATGAGAATTGTAACCAACGGTTCGGCCCCGTAAGCGCTGGCTCAAGCTGGCTAATACCTTGTAATAAATTGCTCAGCGCCCGCTGCGGCATTTCAATCGCCTTAGGCTTACCCGTTGAACCTGAGGTATAGAGCACGTAACCGAGGTTATCCAGAGAGGATTCGATAGCCAAATTACTGATTGGCTGTTTGTCCAAGATCTCTGCTGTGCAAGGGTCATCCAATAACACCATTTTCTGGCGTTTTACCGCAATCCTGTCATTCAAGGCGCAGGTCGTTACTAAGATTTCATCAGACAGATCACTCAGAATGATGTTTAAGCGTTCTGTCGGTAATGAGGTATCCAGTGGCACATAACCAGCACCGGTTTTTAAGATAGCGATAATAGTGATGACCATCTCAAAGGAGCGTTCAATGAACATCACGACGGGAGTATTCACTTTCGCTCCCTGGTTCACGAGATACTGCGCGAGTTGATTGGTTCGCTGATTTAACTCACGATACGTCATCGTCTCGCCAGCAAAATTCAACGCAATCTCATCAGGAGTCGCCTTAACCTGGGCTTCGAATCTATCAATCAGAGTTTGTGAGTTGTCATACGGAAATTCCGTTTGATTTAACGAATGCAGCAGGAACGCCCGCTCCTCAGCATCAAGGATGTCGAGTGACAGTGCGGCAACCTGTTCCTGACTTTGTAAAGCAGCAACAAGTTGCCTGCTAGCATTGATGAGATACGCCACCAAGCGTTCAGCATCAAATCGGCTGTCGATTTGGGCTGCAACAGCAAAATCATCACCAAAATCGTCAATGGATAGGGTAATCGGGTAATTGGTACGCTCTTTTACATCAACTAACTCAATGCCGGTTTTTTGCCAACGTTGGTTAAGCTCACTTGTCTCGCCACTCACTTCGGAATGACGGTAATTCAAGATACTGTCGAATAAACGGCTAGAACCGGCCAATTTGCTACACTGTTCAGCAATCGCCGTCGGGACTTGCTCGAATTGCAGCAAGCTAACCAGTTTCTGTTGCATTTCCTGCATTAACTGAGCAACACTCAACTGGCTCAAATCAATACGCAGTGGCAAGGTATTGATGAATAAACCAACGACTCGCTCAACATTATCAATACCCTGCAAGCGACCAGATAATACAGTGCCGAATATGACATCTTTAGTGCCGCTGGTTTTTGCCAGAACCAATGCCCATGCCATGTGAAAAATAAGCGCTGGGCTTATCCGCCATGCAGAAGAGGACCGACGAATCTGTGCGGATAAATCCGCAGGCAAGCCAATTTGGATTTCAGTGAATAAGTTATTGTCAACCATTCCACTGGTAATACCAAAGGGTGCCGTGATTTCATCAATCCCGGCCAATTGCTCGGTAAAAAACTGCTGCGCCGCTTTGGTATCGGTTTTGCTGATGGCGTTTAAGACAAAATCCCGATAACTCAACGCCTCCGGCAGTGACTTTTCATCACCTGCCAAGATAACCAGCAACTCTTCTTGAATAATCTCCAATGACACATGATCACTTATCAGGTGATGCTCCTGCACCATTGCATAGAACTGCTTTTGCTGACGGTCGATAAACCGGGTTACTCTGATCAACGGTGCCTGAGTAACATCCATCCATTGTTGTGATGGATCCATAAACTGTGCTAGCTGCTGCTGGATATCAACATCATCCCTCAAATCGATATCAACTACCGGTAATGGTACCTCTTTGTAGGCAATCTGCACTGGTTCATCAATACCTTGCCAAAAAATTCCGGTTCGCAGCGCATCATGCCTCTGTACTATTTTATCCAATGCGCCAATAAAACTTTCCATCTCGGTATTTGACGGAAATGAATACAGCATCGGCGTCACATAAAGATCAGATCGCCCACACATCATGTGATGGAATAAGATCCCTTCCTGTAATGGTGCCAAAGGATAAATGCCAGCAATATTTTGCTCACCTCCCGGCGACTGAGATACGATCAAGGCCCGCTCAGTTTCCGACAGGGAAACCCTACTTTCCAAGGCTTCATGGGCTGTTAGTTTCAGTGATTCCTGTTCGATTGCCTGTAGTTGTTTCGCCATATCCCGTAATTTCGGGTACTCAAACAAGGCCCGAATATCCAAGCGATAACCCTGTTTTTTAAGATGGGATAGCATCTTCATGCTCAACAATGAGTGTCCGCCCAACTCAAAGAAGTTGGCAACAGCACTGACTTGCGCCAATCCAAACAGTGTTTGCCAAATTTCAGCTAGCAATATCTCCTGTTCAGTGGCCGGCGCGATATATTCAATTTCCCCCTGAATAACAAAATCTGGTTTAGGGAGCGCTTTACGATCCACTTTACGGTTGGCGGTAAGCGGTATCTCCTCTAGCACCACAAAAGCGGCGGGGACCATATAGCTCGGTAATTGCTGACTTAATAGGTGTCGAATCTCAGCAACTTTCTGCTGACCATCAAGGGTGATATAGGCCGCCAGATACTTGTGAGCCGGTTCATCTTCCCGAGCAATGACAACCGCATCACGAATTGTAGGCAAGCTACGCAGCCTTGTTTCTATCTCCCCTAACTCAATGCGGAATCCACGGATCTTAACCTGATGGTCATCACGCCCGTAATATTGAATATCCCCGGCCAGTGAGTAACGCCCCAAATCACCGGTTCGGTAGAGCTTTGGATAGCGGCTTACAAAAGGATTATCAATAAATCGCTCACGGGTTAATTGCTCTTTGTTGATATAGCCCCGCGCAACGCCGTCACCCGCGACACAAATTTCCCCGACAGCACCAAAAGGCACAAGCTGCTGGTTTTTGTCCAACAAGAAGATGGCCGTATTTTGGATTGGGTGCCCGATACTGAGGGTGTCTCCCCGAAGATCGTAGGCAATACAAGTATTGACCGTGTATTCGGTTGGCCCATAGGCATTGACTAAACGGGGTAAATGTCCTGGTCGCTGGTACCATGCAACCACTTTATCTGGCTTAATCTGCTCGCCTCCGACACTGATTTGGCGAATATGCTCAGGTACTAAAACCGTCTCTTCACTGACCACTTCATGCCAGAACGTGGTTGGCAAATTTACCGCACTGATCTGGTATTCCCGGCACCTTTGCCAGAAAGTGGCGACATCCATCAACCAATCTTCGCCACGCAAGACCAAAGTACTGCCATTGCCAAGGGCACCAAATATCTCTTCGATAGACATATCAAAACTGAGGGCGGCAAATTGCAGTACCCGATCCTGTTTTGAATAAAGATAGGCATCTGCAAGCCCCACTACCAGATTCACCAATGCCTGATGTTCAATCATCACACCTTTCGGCATGCCTGTAGAACCCGAGGTATAGAGAACATAAGCCAAGTGGGTAGAACATAAACCCAATTCAGTGGCGGAAATATTATCGGTTGAGAGCTCGGCAAACGAGGTTGTCGTCACATCAATGCTAAATGGACTATTTTCAGGCAATAACTTCTGGTTATGGCTATTGGTTATCACCATCAAAGGCTGTGCATCATCAATAATATAAGCAAGCCTTTCTTGCGGATAGGCAGGATCGAGAGGCAAATAAGCACTACCCGATTTCAAAATGGCAAGTACCGACACAACCATGTCAATACTGCGTTCAATACATATCGCAATCATTGAATCCGGTTTGGCGCCCTGAGCAACTAAATAATGTGCCAACTGATTGGCTTTGGCATTAAGTTGCGTATAAGTCAACTGCTGGTCACCAAAGACCAATGCAATGGCATCCGGCGTTTGTTCAGCAAACGCTTCTATCCGCTCATGGATACATTGGCTACGGTCATATTCTACCGCTGTCTGGTTCAAGCTGTGCAGCAGGTAATCCCGCTCTTCCGGCGGCAATAGATCCAAATTGCCAAGCTTTTCGGACGGAGCAGCCACTATGCTCATCAACAAGGTGGTAAAACGTACCACCAGCCGCTTTATCGTCTCCTCTGCAAACAAATCCGTGTTGTACTCGAAATTAAAAGTCAGGCCGTCCTCTGTTTGGCTGGCATCCAGTGTCAATTCATACATCGCATTGCGGGTCTGTTCTGGCCTCGGCCACAAACTTACCCCTTCTAATTGCAGCTCCACACTGTCATTCGTATTCATAGAAAACATGATTTGGAACAACGGTGAATAACGGGTGCTACGTTCCGGTTGCAACCGCTCCACTAATAACTCAAACGGGACATTTTGATGCCGCTGGGCAGCAAGGTTTACCTCCCGGACCGATCTCAGATAATCGATAAACGATTGCTCCAGCTCACACTCGCTGCGCAATACCAGCGTATTGATAAAACAGCCTATCAACGGCGTTAATGATGTCTGCAAACGGTTAGCTATCGGGGTTCCCACCACAATATCTCGTTGCCCGCTGTGACGACTGAGCAGTACCGTAAATGCCGCATGCAACACCATAAAAAGAGTGCACCCTTGTGTCAGCGCCAGTTGCTGCAACCCTTTGCTAACCTCATTGTCCAGACTAAATTCATAACTGCGGCCATGACTGGTTTGGTTGGCTGGTCGCGCGTAATCCAGAGGCAACCCGTGTACCGGGGGTAAATCCGATAACTGTTGCTGCCAATAGGCTACCCCTGCTGCTAACTGAGATTCTGCTGCTGCGCTGTGTTGCCAAACTGCATAATCGGCATACTGAATCTCCAGCGCCGGTAACGGGTTAGTCCGACCTTGACGATAAGCCTGGTACAAACTCACAAATTCTTTAACCAGTACCCCCATTGACCAGCCATCAGAAGCGATATGATGCATGTTAAATAACAGCACACCTTGCTCCATCGAAGTGCTGATGTAGTGACAACGCACCATCACATCCTGTGCCAAATCAAATCGGTAGGTCATTTCATGCTGAATAGCCTGTTCAATCCACGCTTCTTGCCCGGCTTTGCCTATGTCACTGATATCAGACTGAGCTATCTCAAATGACCACTCCGGCTTGATAACCTGCCAGGTTCCATTTTCATCACTGTGGTAAACAGTACGCAGCACTTCATGTCGATCTATGATGGTTTGCAGGGCCAGATTCGCTGCCGCCAGTTCAAATTTACCGCTTACCGTATAGGCTGACACCATGTTGTAGGCGGTGCTATCACCGCCAAACTGCTCGATAAACCAGATCCGTTGTTGAGCATAAGATTGCGGTAATAAATTGGTCTTGCGTTCAATAATAGGAATTGTCTGATAACGCTTATCCCATGCCGCATAAGGCACTCTCTCTGCAAGTAAAGCTACTGTTGCAGCTTCAAAGATATCTCTTACCTGTAAACGGCATTCAAACTGCTCATTAATCTTTGTGATTACCTTAGTCGCAATTAATGAGTGGCCGCCAACCATAAAAAAGTTGTCATCCCGGCCTATTCGCTCAATATCTAGCATTTCGCACCAAATAGCTGCCAATGCTGCTTCTGTCTCACCGATAGGTGGCGTACTGGCTTTAACAGCAATATCGCTGTCTTGCGGTGTTGGAAGCGCTTTGCGATCAATCTTGTTATTTAGTGTAAGTGGCAATGTTTCGAGCTGAATAATTGCCCGAGGCAACATATAGGCTGGTAACTTCTGTTCAAGGTGTTGACGTAGCGCATCAATATCAATTTGCTGCTCGGCGACCACATAACCCGCTAGATACTGTTGTGTTTGCTGATCGTTTAGCGCAACCACCACAGAACGGGTTATTTGTGGAAACAGGTTAATAACCTGTTCAATTTCGCCAAGTTCAATTCGATGGCCCCGTAATTTCACTTGGTAATCATTTCTGCCCAAATAGACCAGTGAACCCTCGGTAGTATAACGGGCAAGATCGCCCGTTTTATAAACCTTAGCGGTTAAACCGTCAGAAAATGTCAGGTTAATCAATCGCTCAGTAGTCAGATCTTCTCGTTTAAAATAGCCTTCAGCAAGCCCATCACCGCCGATGTATAACTCTCCCACTGCCCCAAAAGGCACCGGTTTTAATTGTTCATCAAGTAAATAAATTGTGGTGTTGTTTAACGGTAACCCAATAGTAACAAGTTGCTGCTCAAGCAGTTGTACGTCCAGTTTCGCAATGGTTGACCAAACCGTGGTTTCCGTCGGTCCGTACATATTCCAGAGCGCGCTGCCTTTGCTCAATAATGCCGTTGCTGTCGCTAATGGCAACGCCTCGCCACCACTGATCATTTTTAACGACGAGCGCCCCTGCCAGCCGGATTCAAGCAACATATTCCAGGTCGTTGGCGTGGCTTGTAACAACGAAATACTATGTTGTTCGAGTAGTGCAACTAGCCTGGCGGGATCAGTCACGTCCTGCTGCGCTGCTACGACGCAGGTAGCGCCAGAGAGCCAAGGCAGATAGAGCTCTAACACTGCAATATCAAAGGAAATCGTCGTGATGGCTAAAATATTGTCCTGTGCCACACACTGCAAGTTATCTTGCATTGAGATCAAGAAGTTATTAACCGCCGAGTGGCTGACCATAACACCTTTGGGCTTGCCCGTAGAACCCGAAGTGTAAATCACGTAGGCCAGAGCAGATGCAGCTAAACCGATCGACTGTTTAGGAATATTTGTGGTGGGTGATTGGCTAAGGTCAATGTGATCCAGTAAGCAGGTTAATTCCGCAAAACCAACTGATCGTGATGCATATTCGCGGTTGCTTATAATACATTGTGGCTCTGCATCGTTCAGCATGTACTGCACTCTGTCGACAGGAAAGCTGGGATCAACCGGTACATACGCAGCTCCTGCTTTCATCACGGCCAATAGTGCGGTGATCATGTCGATGCTTCTTTGCAACAACACAGCAACTCGCCCACTCGTTGAAACTCCCTGAGCTCTTAATTGATGTGCTAACTGATTGGCTCTGGCATTAAGTTGCGCATAAGTCAGCTTTTGGTCACCAAAGACCAACGCAATAGCATCCGGCGTTTGTTCAGCAAACGCCTCTATCCACTCATGAATACATCGGCTACGGTCATACTCTACCGCTGTCTGGTTCAAATGGTGCAACAGGTAATCCTGCTCTTCCGGCGGCAACAGGGCCAAATCGCCAAGCTTTTCAGACGGAGAGGCCACTATGCCCATCAGCAAGGTTGTAAAACGCGCCGCCAGCCGCTTTATTGTCTCCTCTGCAAACAAATCCGTGTTGTACTCGAAACTAAAAATCAGACCTTCCTCTGTCTGCTGGGCCTCTAACGTCAATTCATACATCGCATTGCGGGTCTGTTCCGGCCGTGGCCGCAAACTTATCCCTTCCAGTTGCAACTCCACGCTGTCATTCGTATTCATAGAAAACATGATTTGGAATAACGGTGAATAACGGGTGCTGCGTTCCGGCTGCAACCGCTCCACCAACAACTCAAACGGGACATTTTGATGCCGCTGGGCAGCCAGATTTATCTCCCGAACCGAGCTCAAGTAATCAATAAACGATTGCTCCAGCCCACACTCGCTGCGCAACACCAGCGTATTCATGAAACAGCCTATCAACGGCGTTAATGATATCTGCAAACGGTTAGCTACCGGGGTTCCCACCACAATATCTCGTTGCCCGCTATGACGACTGAGTAACACCGTAAACGCCGCATGTAACACCATAAAAAGAGTACAGCCCTGCGTCAGTGCCAGTTGCTGCAACCTCTTACTAACCTCATTGTTCAGACTAAATTCATAACTGCGGCCATGACTGGTTTGGCTAGCTGGTCGCCCGTAATCCAGAGGCAAGCCGTGTACCGGGGGTAAATCCGACAACTGTTGCTGCCAATAGGCTAACCCTGCCGCTAGCTGAGCCTGCCTCTCTGGGCTACTCTGCCAGACCGCATAATCGGCATACTGAATCTCCAAAGCCGATAATGGGTTAGACTGCCCCTGACGATAAGCCTGATACAAGCTTACAAATTCCTTAACCAATACCCCTATCGACCAACCATCCGAGGCGATATGATGCATGTTAAATAACAGCACCCCCTGCTCCGCCGAGATGCTGATGTAACGGCAACGCACCATCATATCTTTTGACAAATCAAACTGGCAGGCCATTTCATCCTGAATGGCCTGCTCAATCCACGCTTCCTGCTGGGCTTGCTCTATATCACTGATATCTGATTGGACTATCTCGAACGACCACTCCGGTTTGATAACCTGCCGGGTTCCATTTTCATCGCTGAGGTAAACTGTACGCAGCACTTCGTGTCGATCGATAATGGTTTGCAGAGCCAGATTCGCTGCCGCCAGTTCAAATTTGCCGCTTACCGTATAAGCTGACACCATGTTGTAGGCAGTGCTGTCACCACCAAACTGGTCGATAAACCAAATACGCTGCTGAGAGGAACTTAAAGGTAATGGTTGGGTTCTAGGCGCTGGTTTAATCGCGATTTTATTGCCAGAAGCATCCACCTTACCTTCATCGAGAAACGTAATCAGTTCCGCTTTATGTGCCTGAATCTTGGCTTTCAGTTCCTCTGGGAAGTGAGTGCCCTTAAGTTTGAACCCTAACTTACCATCTTTACTAAACAGCAATACTCCCTGCTCGTAAGCATCTTGGACTAATTTCAGCATATCCATCATAACCACCCCTCTTCTCCTGCTGTGACTAACTCTCTTTTGATTTTTTCTTGTAATTGCTGGTTGCAGATTAATTCTGCAAGCTCACACAGGCTGGGTGTATGAAAAACCTGCATAACACTGAGTTCAATGACGAATACACTATTGATTTCAGAGATTAATTTGATTGCCAATAATGAATGACCGCCTATTGCGAAAAAGTTATCGTTACGCGATACCTGGCTAATGTTCAGTACTTCCTGCCAAATTTCAGCTAATAAGGTTTCTGTTTCACCAATCGGTTCAACAAAATCATCATTCTTACCATGTTCAATATTAAGTTCAGACAATACCTTGCGATCGATCTTACCATTGGAGGGCAGAGACCATTCTTCAGCCATAACAATGACTGACGGCATCATGTAGTCCGGCAAAGATTTAGCCAGTGTGGATTTGATGTCCTGAATAAATTGGGTTTGAGCCCGCTGCTTTTCCGCATCATTCATTTCAGACATCAATTTTAATTTTCCCAACACCGGTTTGACATAGGCAACTAATTGCTTATCACCCGTCGATGTTGCCTCAGCCAATACCAGAGACGAACTCACCCCTGTTTGTCGGTTGAGTTGATACTCAATTTCACCCAGTTCTATCCTGAAACCACGAATTTTCACCTGAACATCAATACGGCCAATAAACTCCAGATTGCCGTCTGGCAGATAACGCACTAAATCGCCGGTTCTGAATAACCGCTCACTACTGTTGGGGGTGTTGGGATCATGAAATGGGTTTGTAACAAAGCGTTCCTTTGTCAATTCTATGCGATTGAAATAACCGCGAGCTAGACTAGCACCGCCGACATAAAGCTCCCCAATTGAACCATAAGGTACCAGTTGATGCTCTTTGTCCAGAATATAAGCCTGGCTATTATTAATTATTCGACCAATAGTCGGTGTAGCATTTATGGAGGAATCCAACTTCGCCCAAGTAGAATAAGTCGTATCCTCTGGTAGTCCATATAAGTTATAGACCACTACATCTTTATTTTTTTCATATATTTCATTGACCAGATTTGCAGATAAAGCTTCACCCACCAAATTAATTACCCGGGTGCTACTCGGTATCGCATTTTGATCAACCAGATAGCTCATTGTTGAAGGTACTGTATTTATTAAAGTGACTTCATGGTCAATTCCTTCATATAAAGCGATTATGTTCTCAACAATACATACACGTGTACCCGAAACTAAAGGTAAAAATAGTTCAAATACTGATAAATCAAAGTTAAGGGAGGTCGACGCGAGAACACAGGCTATGTCTTCTTTTGTGTATTGTGATTGAGCCCAACTGAGCATGGCAACTGTATTACCATGCTCAATCATTACCCCTTTAGGTCTACCCTTCGATCCCGCGGTGTAAATCACATAAGCCAAATGGTTGGCAGTCAATCCCAGTGAATGTCTATTCGGATTGGCAATAGGATAGTGGCTGTATACCGTGCTGGTTTGACCGTCTATATTGCTGAGATTATCCAATATGACCCGTTGACCGCTGAAATCTGGCAGTACTTGCTGCAAACATGACTGGAGCAGAACCACATTAAGCTGTGTATCCTCCAAAATGCAGACCAGACGTTCTTCAAGACATTCTGGAGACAACGGCACATAAGCACCACCAGCCTTAAGAATCGCCAGCATACCTATAACCATCTCCAAAGAACGTTCCACACATAGCCCCACGGGTGTATCAGGCTGGATAGCATGGTGCTCCAGCAAGTAATACGCCAACTGATTGGCTTTTTCATTGAGCTGCTGGTAGGTCAACTGGCTGTCGCCAAATTCTAACGCAATGTTATTGGGGTTTTCCTCGGCCTGCTGTTCAAACAATTCGTGGATACACTTGTTCTTAGGATAATTTGCATGAGTATCATTGAGGGTATGCAGCAAGTATTCGGTTTCTGTGTCTGACAATATGGGCAGATTAGCAAGTGAGATAGAGGTAAAATCATCCGTCTCCGCCACATTCTCCGCCACATTAACCAGTCCACTCAGTAAACGCGACAAATGGTCATTTAGCTGTTCAATATGTCCATGGCTAAATAAACTGGTGTCATAAGTCCAGTGCATAAGCAACCCTTGATCACTGATACTCAGCTCAAGATCGAGATCAAACTGAGCCAGGATATGGTTTGGTGCTATTGCACTCAGTTCTACTTCTGGCAGGTTAAAAGCTGTTGTACTAATGTCATGATTCAGACCATAGTCCGTATTCATCGTCAACATGATTTGGAACAATGGCGTATACGCCGTGCTTCTGGTTACCAACAACCGCTCAACCAACTGCTCAAATGGCACATCCTGATTATCCTGAGCATCCAGATGCACTTGCTTGACGTGGGTAAGATAATCACTCAATGCACTATGTCTGGTATCTACCCGTAGTATCAAGGTATTGACAAAGAAGCCAATAAGCGTCTCCAGTTCTGCCTGCAAACGGTTCGCTACCGGTGTACCTATCACAATATCATGGCTACTACTATGACGAGACAGCACTAATGCCAATGCGGCGTGGAATAGCATGAACGGCGTCATTTGGTGCCGTCTAGCCAAACTAACAAGCGCACGCGTAGTCTCTTCCGGCAATATGCTTGTTACCACGGCCCCTTGATACTGCCTGACCTTAGGTCTTGGCTTGTCCAGCGGTACACCATGTACCGGCGGGAGTTCACTCAATTGCTGTTTCCAATAGCAGATTTGGGACTCTAAATATTCACCTTGCAATCTGTTACGCTGCCAAATTGCAAAATCAGCATATTGAATATCAAGTTCTTCTATTTCGAAATGGTTCCCGTTGCGTATAGCCTCATAACGGGCAACAAACTCACGGATAAGAATATCCTCAGACCAGCCGTCAGACGCAATATGATGAGCATTAAACAGTAATACTCCGTTATTGACTTGACACTGAATAAAAGTAGCGCGGATCATTAAATCGCTACTTAAGTCAAAGATCCGGTTGACATCTTCTATCATTAATTCAGCAACATGCCGATCCTGTTGCTCTTTGGACATATAGATTAAGTCGATATAATTGAGTGTCAGTTTCCTGCCTGATAAAACTTTCTGGAATGGGTTGCCCTCTTTCTTAATGTAAACCGTACGTAATATTTCATGGCGTTCGATGATTTGATTCAATGCCCGTTCGGCTGCACTAACGTCAAATTTGCCCTTAACAGCAAATGCAATGGGCATATTGTATTCCGCACTACTTTGATCAATTTGGCTAAGGATCCACAAACGTTCTTGAGCAAATGACAAAGGCAGTAACTCATCGGTCCTGGGCTGTTTCTGAATTGAATCAACAACAGTTTTAGTCGTCTGTTGTTTAAGCATTGCTGCAAGTTCGATCAATGTTGGATGATCGAAAATCGCTTTAACAGCAATATCATGCCCAAGTTCTGCGCGTATTTTAGAAATAACCCGGATAACCAACAAAGAGTGGCCTCCGAGATGGAAAAAGTTGTCGTTACGATCGATTTGGTCAACATTGAGCACTGATTGCCAGATTTCAGCTAACGATTGTTCAAGCGCGTTAGCCGGCCCAATCCACTTAGAATGATGATTAACGAAACAAGGCTTAGGCAATTCATGGCGATTAATTTTATCCGCAGCATTCAATGGCATCCTGGTTAAAATTTCATAGTAGCCGGGGATCATATAATCGGGTAAATGATAACTTAACCCCTGTTTGATATCGTTAATGGATTGCTGTATCTGAACGACATTGGCAGCTAATACCAAATAAGCTACCAGACAATTTTCCCCCACTCTGTCTTTATGGACGAGAACCGCCGCTTCCATAACCTGAGGTAATTTCACCAAAGCCGATTCGACTTCTCCCAGCTCAACACGGAAACCCCGAATTTTTACTTGATTATCAATACGCCCGACGAGTTCCAGATTCCCATCCGCCCGCCAGTAGCCTAAATCCCCAGTACGATAAAGTCTGGTTCCATGCCCTCCCATTGTGTGAAAAGGATTATCTTTAAAACTTTCTGCCGTTTTTTCAGGATTATTCCAATAACCTTTTCCTACACCGATACCAGATACGCACAATTCACCAACAACATTGGTAGGCAGAATCTGCATACGTTGATCCAAAACATACATGGTTAAATTCGGCAATGGCTTACCTACAGGAATATTTTTAACCTGCTCTGTTAACGGCTCATCAATAATAAAATAGGTAATATCATCAGATGCCTCACTGGGCCCGTAGCCATTCATCACCGGAATTTGAGGATAATTTTGCAACCAGCGGTTAACCAAAGGCACCGGGCAAGGTTCAGCTATAATCATTAACCATTTCAGATCTGGTAATGGTATTGATATTCCGCCTTTATTAAGAAAGTGTTCCAATAATATTTTCAATACCGAAGGTGCGGTTTGAATCAGATGAATCTGTTCGTTTTGCAATACACGCACATATTCTGGCAAATCCATAGCATTAGGCAGAATGACTGTTTTCCCACCACTCATCAAAGGTGCTAGAAATTGCCATACAGAGACATCGGAAGAAGAGGCTGCACTTTGTAAAAAGTTACGTGGTAATAGCTGATTATCACTATCCATAAAACCAAGAACATCAAATTCAGCATCAATATGATTCAACGCCCCGGCATGGTGCACCAAAGCACCTTTAGGTTTGCCAGTAGAGCCGGAAGTATAAATCATATAGGCAAGGTCATTAGGATAACACTCAACCTCTGGGTTAGTGTTTGGATAATCCCCTAATGAGGACCAGTCCGTATCCAACAGAAAATACTTCTGACCATTGAAGGTTAATCCATTTAAATGGTGTTGAGTTAAAACCACATTAACCCCAGAGTCAGCCAACATATATGACAAACGTTCAAGTGGATTGGTGGGGTCCAAAGGAACATAAGCAGCACCGGCTTTCATAATGCCAAGTATGGCAACGACAAATTCAATGGAACGTTCGGCATAGATGGCAACAATATGATTTCGTGCCACACCTTGTTCTATCAAGTAGTGAGCGAGCTGATTAGCGCGCTGATTAAGTTCAGCATAAGTGATGTAATTTGTATTACATACAGCAGCAATGGCCGCAGGTGTTTTTACTACCTGATGTTCAAAACGTTGATGAATCGTCACGGTTTTATCATAAGCAGCGACAGGGCTGTTAAATTCGTTAATAATCCGCTGCTGTTCGCTAATAGGCGTTATGGATAATGCCAGCAAGGGTGTTTGCGGAGCCTGGTTAAACGCATTAATAATAGCCACCAATGCTGTTCTCATATATGTCAGAACATTAGCCGCTCCGACTTGCGGCTCAACATGAACTTGCATCATGAAATCATTATCAAGCTGATCAACTCCCATCTCTAACGGATAGTTGGTATATTCTCTAGCCTCTATGATTTCAAAATGATGACTTTGGTTGGCAATCGCCAATTTATTTTTATGGCGTAAATTCAACAGGCTGGTAAATAAAGGTGTACCGCCTGGTAAGGAGCTATAACGTAATGCCTCGGAAAGCGGAAAATGTTCGTAGTCGGCCAATTCAATGAGTTCATCACTAATCTGGGTTAATGCTTCGCTTACCGACAGATTTGTCAGATTTATGCGTATAGGCAGCAAATTAATCAACATACCCAAAATACGATCACTTCCATGAATAGCCTGCATTCGCCCTGACATCATGGAACCAAAAACAACATCGTCTTTACCACTGCATTTAGCAACAACCAATGCCCAAGCCAAATGAAAAATATTCGCAGTACTAATACGTTGCTGAGTTGCCAGACCAATAATCTGTTGCGCTAAATGCGGGCCAACTAATTCTCCGGCAGAGTTTACTTCCAACCCGTCATGGTAAACATTCAACAACCCAAAAGGAGCCGTAGTTTCCACAACATCAGACAATTTAGCTTTAAAGTAATCAACACCTTTGTCAGATTGGTTAATCCTTAATGAATGAGCAACAAACTCACGGTATTGAACCGGTGTTGGCAATACCACATTTGGATCTTCAAGCAACGCTTGCATTTCTTCAATTTGCAATAAGACAGAAATATGATCACTTAGTAAGTGATGTTGCTTTAATAGTAGAAAACATTCACCACTCTCTGTCCCTTTAGCCACAATCGCCTGCATCATAGGAGCGCGATCCAGCTTCATATAATGGCGTTCAAAGGCCGCCTGTTGCACAGTTTCCAACGCCGAAAGACCTGGAATAACCGCTTGCCAATGAAGGGGAATAGAAGCTGTTCGATGGACCACTTGAACCGATGTGGTTAAATCCTGCCAATGAATAGAAGTACGGAAAACATCATGACGCGCTACGATCTTATCAAGCGCATGGAGAAAAGCTGTCAACTTTTGCTCATCAGAAAACTTTATCAGAATCGGAATAATATAAGGATCGTGCTCTCCATTCATTCGATGGTGAAAGAAAATACCTTCCTGCAAAGGTGATAATGGATAAATATCTTGTATGTTACCGGCACCACCCTCAACTTGCTGGCAAATAACTGCGATCTCTTTTTCACTCAAAGTCACCATATCCAACATATCAGGCGTGATGTGTTCAACATGCTCTGCAAGCTTGTTAACAGCGACCTCTCGGTAAGTTAACGTATCCTCATCCTTACGGACACAAGATAAATGTAATGCCAATTCTGCCAGCGTATTAGTTCGGTAAATCGCGCGCATAGGCAGCTCATAACCACGCTGAGCCAACTCTGCTCGCAATGACATAATTAATAAAGAGTGACCACCCAAAGCAAAAAAATTATCGTGGCGGCTAACTTTATTCAAGGCTAATAGCGACTGCCATAGTTGCGCTAATACCCGTTCGGCTTCGCCTTCAGGGGCAACAAATTCCTGCTGACTATAATCTTGTTTTTGTGGTAGTGGTAATTGCTTGAAATCTAACTTGCCGTTTTGTGTCAGTGGTAATTTCTCTAACTGCACAACGGCAACAGGCAACATGTAATCAGCCAGTTTGCTCTTCATCGCCAGACGAATAGCATTAATATTGATGGTTCCTTCAGCAACAATATAAGCAATTAATTGTAGTCGATCATCAGAGCCAAGTTGTCGGGGATAGACAACTGCTTCATGAATGCCGGGATAATCCATTAATTGATTGCTGATTTCTTCTGGCTCAACACGAAAACCGTTTATTTTTACTTGGTTATCATTACGCCCAATAAACTCTAAATTACCATTGGATAACTGACGTACAATATCTCCAGTGCGATAAAGTCGTCCCGGGCCAAAAGGATTAGCCACAAAATACTTCGCGCTATCTTGTTCACGATTAAGATAACCACGCGTTACACCTGTTCCACCAATATATAGCTCCCCTTGAAACCCTGCGGGAACACTTTTTAAATTCGTATCTAATATATAAAGTTGGGTACCATAATTGGCTTTACCGATGGGAATCATCGTCGTTACATCAGCCAAAGATGTCATGCAGTAAGCAGACGCGGTTACTGTTGTTTCGGTCGGACCATATGTGTTGATCAGTTCGATAGCCGGGCCACGTTCGAACCATTCACGAGCACTAACGGATTTAACCATTTCGCCACCTAAGATCACTAAACGTAGTGAAGACTCAATAGGTTGACGACTGTAATTCACCAGTTGATGCCAAAAAGCGGTAGGTAAACTAGTCACCGAAATTTCATGGTGTCGGCAAAATGCCCAAAATGCATCAAAATCGTAATGAATATCATCAGCTCGTAACACCAGAGTGCCGCCGTTACATAAGGAACCGAAACATTCTTCCACAGAAATATCGAAGCTGACCGAAGAAAATTGCAAAAACTTATCATGTTCGGTCAGTCTATAAACCTTTGAAATATGGGCAACAAAATGACTCAACTGCTTATGTTCAACCATCACCCCTTTAGGCTGCCCCGTGGTGCCGGAGGTATAAATCACATAAGCCAAATGTTCCAACTGTAAGCCAATATTGCTTGCGGATATGTTTGCCACGGAACGCAGAGCCAAATATTCATTAAGCTGAGCATCATCAAGCAATAGTGTTGTGATCTCGCATGCTGCGAATCGATGTGCAATGGAAGACACTGTGATGCAAACAACAGGTTCGGCATCGGTCAGCATAAACTGCAAACGACCATCGGGATAATCAGGGTCCATCGGTACATAAGCAGCTCCAGCTTTCAGCGTTGCCAACATCGCCACGACCATCTCACCCGAACGCGGCAAGCAAATCGCAACACGACTATCAGGCCGAACACCCTGCTCAATTAAATAGTTAGCTAACTGATTAGATTTATTGCTCAATGTGGAATAAGACATTTGTCGCTCGCCATCCACGATAGCAATAGCATCAGGATGCCGTTCAGCATATTGCTCAATTTGCTCATGCACTAATGTGATGGTCGGACAGGCAAATTTTTCTCCTGCCACAGCAGATTGACTTAGATTCCATAACGCCTGTTCAACGTCTTTACTCACCAGATCAAGTGAAGTTAATAACGCTTCAGGCTGTGCAACCATTTGTTCAACCAAAGTCATAATGCTTTGCAATAAATGTTCAGCCTGATGTGACGAGAAATAATCATGACGATAATCGAGTTGGAGCTGAGTGCTTTGCTTATCACCGTAATCACATAATATAACGGTGAGCGGAATATCTTCACGTCCATGGCTAAGGTAATGAGTCTCCGTATCCAAGCCACTAGCACTGAAATCAAAATCAATCTGTTGATAGTTAAAAACAATATCAAAAAGACGTTCACGACCTTGAGCACGTAAAGACAAATCTTTATATAAGGCACTCGAAGGATAAGAGCGATAACGATAGCCACTTTTTATAGTACGTGCTGTCATTGCCACTGATTCAGCCACCGACATCTGCTCATTTTGTACGCACATTACCGGTAGCATCGATATAAACGAACCAACCATATTGCGTTGAGCTGATGTAGTACGATTATGTAAAGGCGTCCCGATAAGAACCCCATCACTTTGGTTGATACGGTTGACTAAAGAAGCAATAGCTGTAATAAAAAGTGGCGATATGAGTAAATTGCATTGACTCGCCTTGGTTAAAAATGATTTATATCTATCAGGTTTGATAAAGTGTACAAGCCTGCTATTTTTCCTTGAGTCGGCAGTTCCAAGGCCTTCTTTCCGACATTGGAAAGGCACATCAGGCAAATGATGGAGCAACTCTTTCCAGTATTTAGCTGCCTTTGCGAATTGCTGACTATAATTCTCCGGTAACGGTTGCGCAGCAAGATCAAGAAACCGCACTCCCGTGTTTTCTTTAGGCGCATTTCCCAAACTCAATTGCTGGTAGGCGTCGAAAATACTTCGAAACCAGTTAGCATAACCGACACCATCAATGATGATGTGGTGAGAAATAAAGTATAACCAGAAACGATTTGTCGCCAATTGAATTAAGCCGACTCGATAAAGCACATCCTGTGCTAATCTAAATGGCTCAGAGAATATCCGTTGAACAATAGCCAAGGCTTTAGATTCCGCCTCTTCTTCACCCGAAAGATCTAAATGAGACAGTTCAAAGTGATGGTCTTGAACAATATGAGCAAACTCAACTGTACCTTTTAACGCATCCGAATCAATATGATGCGGCATTGAGTACTTATCTACTATTGAACATCGAAGCACAGCATGTTCTTGGATAGTGTGTTTTATGGCGCATTCGAGATTCTTTATATTAATAGATTGCTTAATCTCAACATAACCACCTATATTGAACGCTGCGGTATCCTCTCTATTTATATGATCAAGATAAATTTCCTTTTGCTGTTGATTTAGTGGAATAACAAGCGGTTCAACTTTATCTAGAAGCATACTACAATCCCTTTGAAAGATGTCATTTTTAGTTTTTATTATTTACAAGCTCATTAAAATCATCCCCTGACAATAATTTCAGCCAGCATTTCCTCATACTCTTCATAATAACCGACTTCTACAAAACCAAAACGTTGATAAAATGATTTATGGCGTTCACTAGTTTCGTCATAACAGACAGTAATCCTGTAACAATCAGGCTGCTGTTTCATTTCATCCAGTAATAACTGCATCGCCGAACTTCCAATACCTCTGTTTTGGTAAGATTTATCAATCATCATTCGATACAGATTATATTCGTTGGGTTTTCCTTCATTAACGCAACGCTCATACATTGCAAAACCAACTATTTCCTCGCCAAAACAGATCACTCTTGGCCTACAATATTCATTAAAATGTGATTCGACAATTGACTCTGAATTTGGCGCGACGAAACCTTCTTGTCCAGGTTCGACTTCAAGAGACATCACATCCTCATAGTTGTCTTTATCGACATCAATCAACGATACTTTCATAATTAACCTACTTACTTTTTAAGAAATATAATTAAGATACGGGCGGTACTTCTCGAAAAAACTTTCGCGCTTCATTAATCCCAAAAGCCCACATAAACTTAGCCAATTGTAATACAAATTTTCACGCGGCATTTTTTCTTTAATGCTCTTAAAACTTACAAGGGCTGAAGATCGAGTATGAAAATCGATATTAAAAGAAATGCTATCAGTCAACGTTCTTACATGATGAAGCATACCCGCCGGCATGATTAATATATCGCCTTGATGCACCTCAATCGTGGATTTGTTTATGTTAGCTATCTCACCAACATCCTGAATCTCTGGATTATACTCAAACCAGCGCCACCCTCGACGAGAACAGGCTGCTCTTTCTTCCCAAGGAATAAAAGAGAATCTTTTACTTCCTTTTATCTGAAAAAATAGATTGTTTGTTCTTAAAGTATCAAAATGCAGTGGCGTTATAGCGCCGGCTGGAGACATAAAAAACTGAACAAATTTCCACCATTCATTTCGATAAAGCTTTGGCAAAATAGTTAGCGGAAAATCACTAACGTCATTAAGTAACTGCTGAGCTTGTAAAAAGATAGGGATGTCATGACAATAGGGAATATTATTACCCATCTCTCCTTTTTTATATGCATGCAGAATTTCTAAATAACGATACATCTTGGCTTGCTCAAAACGCACCCCATTTGCATCAAAAAATTTGATCACAACATCAATTTGAGGAAACTTATCTTGAAAGTATTCAGAATTCCATTGCCTTATCGCTGGCCAGTCTTGCAATAAACCTCGGTAAACAATTGCGTATCCCCGAGCAAGTGTGTGATGAAATTCAAGCTGATTAAACTTAGTAAGTTCTACTACACGGCTCATAATTCTACACTCCTAGCTAATAATTGCTGCTAGCCGATACCCTTTGGAATTCACTTTCGCAGTTATTACTATTTCTCGATTTTAAACTGGCGAGAGCCTGTTCTATAATCTTCAATCCTTTTACAAGTGTGTCTTCATCAATAGTCAAGGCAGGCATCAATTTCAACACTTCATCATTGGGGCCACACAACTCCACAATCAAACCATTTTCAAAGCAATGCTTCACCAAATATTGTGTTAATGAGGAATCAACCATTTCTATACCTTGCATGAATCCAATCCCCTTAACTCGCAGTACAAATTCATGGTACTCTTTAGCCAAAGAGTCCAAGTACGCTCGAATTAATTCAGCCTTATGCTCAATTATCTTCTGAAAAGAGCTATCGCCCCAATATTCATTTAACATCGCTTTTGAAGCAACAAATGCTAAGTTATTACCTCGAAATGTGCCGTTGTCTTCCGCCGGTTTCCACACATCGATATCGGGAGAAATAAGCAATAAAGACATAGGTAGCCCAATACCGCCAATAGATTTAGAAAGACAAACTAAGTCAGGTTTAATACTTGCACGCTCAAAACTAAAGAATGTCCCGGTACGACCACAGCCAGATTGAATATCATCAACGATTAATAGAATGTTGAACTCTTCGGTGAGTTTTCTCAACGCCCTCAACCATTCAACAGAAGCAACATTTAATCCGCCTTCTCCTTGTACAGTCTCAAGAATTACCGCAGCGGGAAGATCAACCCCTGAACTGGAATCGGTAAGTAGCTTTCTAAAATACCCTATATAATCAAATTCTCCGTCGATATAGCCATCAAATGGTAAGCGCGTAATTTGAGAATATAATCCAGGTTGGCGGTGATGTTGACTACCGGTTAAACTCAGCGACACTCCGGTCATACCGTGAAAGGCGTTGGTAAAACAAACAATATTTTCTCTTTTTGTATACTTTCTTGCTAATTTTACCGCAGATTCAATGACACTCGTGCCCGTAGGACTGGTAAATTGTAAACGATATTCAAGCTGTCTCGGTTTCAAAATCTTATCAACAAATGTCGATATAAACTCCATCTTTGCTTCCGAGTACAAATCAAGCCCCATAATAATACCATCATCTTGAATATACTTGAAAATCTGTTGTTTTATGATTGTATTATTATGTCCATAGTTCAACGCACCAGCGCCACATAAAAAATCAATGTAACTTTTACCATCTATATCGATTAAGGTAGAACCTATACCATTTCTAAATATTACGGGAAATCTACGGCAATATGAGCGAGCTTTAGACTCATAATTATTAAATATTTCATCTATTTCCATAATAACTCCACAGTAATCCAGATAAAAGCCAGATTGATTTAAGTCGGAGCAACCTGTTTATATTGAGTTAATCATAATATACCCGTTATCTTTCAAGTTGCCTCTTTGTTGGCTGCACTCTCTCACCCCGGTCACATCGTTATCTATGCTCCCGGGGATTCGCTCCCTTGCCGTCGCGATGCATCTTGAAATCCATAAGGTATATACCATACAACCCTAAAGCCTCTCCCGATACATACAGGTTTGAAGCACACTTCATCACATCACTATTTTATTCACTCATCTATTTTTCTAAAAAAATCTATTTCCACTACCTATAATTGTTATCCGTAATAATTACCTACAATTGTTACTAGTAATTATTACCTATAATTCGAAATTGTTGCCGGTATTTTTTATTTCATAACAGGTCGCAAAGATTTGCATTAATATATATCCGTCATCTTTCAAGTTGCCTCTTTGTTGGCTGCACTCCCTCACCCCAGTCACATAGTTACCTATGCTCCCGGGGATTCGCTCCCTTGCCGTCGCGATGCATCTTGAAATCTATTGGTATAATGTTTTTCTAATCACAGAGTTCTGTATATTCCTAATATCTATTTTTTTCAATAGTAATATAGCTAAATCTACTACAGTTATACACTTGATTAAATTACAGGCAGTTAACGTCGTAATATTTAATTCTCTGCTTCAATATACTGCTGAAAAATAATAACTAGCCAACCCATGTGAAAGCAAAACATAGCTTATAACAATTTTTTATGTTTAGATAATAAAATGAACGTTAACATAAACTGAACATTAACACAGATAAAAGTCAAACACCAATCAAATAAATAGAAAAATTTAATATATTATAAAGAAACCTTACCTGCTTTCGATCTCAGGAACCTCTAAACAACAATCGCTTTTACCTGTCAACATCAATTGATAAAACTATTTCTGCTGGTACAGAACTTAAACCATATATAGAACAAGTTGGCTACCGTTATTTGCCCTCCAGAAATAAACAGAGAACTCATACAAGCATTGCTCTTATTTATCCTTGGGAGTTAATTAGCAGACGTTATATACCCTATGGGACGGGTATATACACGCCAACCACAACAGAGTCTATTATGCATTTAGCGACAGTAAGAGTTCGGATTTTCTTATCACCCCCTCATTAAACATAATAAATATTAATCAGTTAGCAAAAAACAGCTTCTCGAATGACGTCTAATGAGGCAGGATTTTCAATCAAGGAAAGATCGCCAGGTTCACGCCCTTCACATATTGCCTGCATGGTTCGACGTAGCATTTTTCCTGAACACGTCTTGGGAAGCTGAGAGACAAAATAAATCCGTGCCGGGCGGCCCACACTACCAATCTGTTTATTTACCAACCCCATCAAAACCTTTTCCAAAGCAGCAAAATGCTCGGCATTCTGGATCTCCTTCCCATCCTTGAGGACAGCAAAAGCAACCGCGACTTGCCCCTTGATGGCATCCTTAATACCAATCACAGCCACTTCGGCAACATCTTCATGGCTGGCAATACACTCTTCTATCTCCCGCGTTCCCAGACGATGCCCGGCCACATTAATCACATCATCCGAACGCCCCAAAATAAAATAATAGCCGTCACTATCACGGATACCCCAATCGAATGTGGAATAAACAGCATGCTCAAAGTGTCGCCAATAGGTATTGATAAAACGGGTATCATCACCATAGATAGTTTGAATACAACCCGGTGGCAAAGGTCCTTCAATCACGAGCATACCTTTTTCGTTATCACCACACGCCTCTCCAGTCAGTTCATTGATGAGCTTGACATGAAAGCCATACATCGGGAAGCCGGTACTGCCAAATCGACTCGGCCGGTCATCCAGCATACGGGCGATAGCCATAATTGGCCAACCGGTCTCAGTCTGCCAATAATTATCAATGACAGGGACGTTGATAGCCTCAGCAATCCAGCGGGCGGTATGTTCATCAAGCGGTTCTCCCGCCAAATACAATGTTTTAAGTGATGAAATATCGTATTTACCAATACATTCAATTGGATATTTTTTCAGTACACGAATAGCTGTAGGCGCTGAAAACATCCGCGTTACTTGATATTTCTCCACTATTTTCCACCAAATACCCGCATCTGGCCGTATCGGCAGCCCCTCATACATAATCGTCGCCATTCCTGCAATTAAAGGAGCATAGGCAATATAAGAATGCCCGACGATCCAGCCAATATCTGAGGTGCTAAAAAATACCTCACCCGCTTTACCACCAAAAATGATATCCATAGATGTTGCCAATGCGACAGCATAACCGCCAACATCACGCTGCACGCCCTTTGGCGTGCCCGTCGTACCGGAAGTATAGAGCACACAGGAGGTTTCATTTGATTCAAGCCAGGTTACGGGAATGTCAGCATCAAAGTACTTCTGCCGCAATGTCGCGAAATCGATATCTCTCCCCGGTACCCAAACCATTTCTGCCAATCCACGATTAACCATCAATACATGGCGGGGTTTGTGGTTCGCCAGTTCGATGGCTTCATCTAACAATGGCTTGTAAGGAATAATTTTTCCACCACGCGCTCCCCCATCAGCAGATACCACCAACACCGGTTCAGCATTATCCAACCGTGTGGCAAGGCTCTGAGAAGCAAAACCACCAAAGACAACAGAGTGAACGGCACCAATACGGGCACAAGCGAGCAAAACAAACAATGCTTCGGCAATCATCGGCATATAAACCAAAACTCTGTCGCCTTTTTTAACGCCCAGAGAGAGCATCATGGCAGCCGTTCGATTCACTTCCTGATGTAATTCTTTGAAAGTAAATACTTTCTCACTATTGGTTTCTGTTGAGATAGTGATGAGCGCCTTAGCATCAGGCTGGCTTTCCAGCCAGCGATCCAACGCGTTGTAGCATAGGTTGGTTTTTCCCCCGCAAAACCAACGAGCAAAAGGAGGATTGCTATAATCCAGCACTTGCTCAAAAGGATGTTGCCAGAAAATACGTTGCGCCTGCTCAGCCCAGAAAGCGTTGGGATCATCAATGGACTGCTGATAAAAAGCGTTGAATGACATAATCTCTCCTATGTTCTGCCGTAGATGATAGAGCGGCACTTTGGGAGAGCAGCCGCCGATAATATTGGAAATTCAGATAACGTATAAGTCGAGGTATTCGTTTACCGGCATGTTTTCTAACAACGAGCAGTCAAGGGAAACAGACAGGATTCTCCTCTGTTGCGTTTCAGGGAACTGACGTGCCAGGTTGGTTCTAAATTTTTTCAGCAATAATGGAATGCCTTCCTTACGGCGACGAGCATGGCCGATGGGGAATTCAACTTTGACTTCATTGAGCTGGCTGCCATCTGTAAACGTAACAGTTAATGCGTTAGCAATAGAACGTTTTTCCGGATCGTGATAATCACGGGTAAAATCCAGATCTTCAATACATACTATCTTTTCCCGCAGTGCATCAATGCGAGGATCTGCCGCAACGCTATCTTCATAATCCGCCGCAGTAAGACGACCAAAGATTAAAGGAATCGCCACCATGTACTGAATACAGTGGTCTCGGTCCGCAGGATTATTTAACGGGCTTTGTTTATCGATAATCCGTATACAAGCTTCATGGGTACGAATAGTGATTTTTGTAATGTCATTGATAGTCTTACCGGCGTCTTTCAATTGTTGATGCAGGCTCATTGCAGCTTCCACCGCAGTTTGCGCATGAAATTCTGCCGGGAAAGCGATCTTGAACAGCACGTTTTCCATCACATAAGCGCCATAGGCACGCTGGAATTTAAAAGGCTGACCATTGAACAGGACATCATAGAATCCCCACGTTTTTGCAGTTAATACCGAGGGATATCCCATTTCACCCTTTTGCGCCATCAAAGCCAAGCGAACCGCGCGGGATGTTGCATCACCGGCAGCCCAAGATTTACGTGAGCCAGTATTGGGAGCATGACGGTAAGTTCGCAATGATTGACCATCAACCCAAGCTAGCGATACCGCGCTCAAGATCTCTTCCCGATTCAATCCCAACATTTCAGCAACAACAGCGGTCGAAGCCACTTTTACCAGCACGACATGATCTAAACCGACTTTATTGAATGCATTCTCCAGTGCAAGACATCCCTGAATTTCATGCGCTTTAACCATCCCCGTCAAAACATCTTTGATCGTAAGCGGCTTTTTCCCACCAGCAACGGCATTTCTTGATAGCCAGTCAGCCACTGCTAAGATGCCACCGAGGTTATCGGATGGATGCCCCCATTCAGCGGCAAGCCATGTGTCATTAAAATCTAGCCAGCGGATCATCGTACCAATGTTAAATGCCGCCTGTACCGGATCGAGTTGAAACTGGGTTCCCGGCACCCGCACGCCATTAGGGACCACTGTCCCCGGCACAATCGGCCCTAGTAATTTCTTGCAGGCCGGGTATTCCAGTGCCTCTAACCCACAACCCAACGTATCCAGAAAACAGTAATAAGCCGTTTCATAGGCGACGGATGATGTGATGGCGTATTCCATAACATAATCCACAATATCCGCAATAACCTGATCATATTCAGGATGATTGCTTGCAACAGAGGTAGACATAATAATTCCTTGTTAAAAAACACTCATGCAGGAATCTCTGCATCAAAAATAGCGTTACCCACGTTTACCTATTGGCGTAAATACTCGATTTTCTGGCCCGGTATAGTCGGCTGAGGGGCGAATAATTTTGTTATCAATACGCTGTTCAATGATGTGAGCAGCCCACCCCGCTGTGCGGGCAATCACAAACAACGGTGTAAACATCGCCGTTGGCACGCCCATCATGTGATAGGAAACCGCTGAGAACCAATCAAGATTCGGGAACATTTTTTTGTTGGCCCACATCACCGCTTCTAGTCGATCCGCAATATTAAACATTTTGGTGGTTCCTGCCTCTTTAGAAAGTTGCAGGGCCACATCTTTAATCACTTTGTGACGGGGATCAGAAATAGTGTAAACCGGATGACCAAAGCCAATAATGACCTCTTTTCTCGCCAAACGCGCCAGAATATCACGCTCTGCTTCATCAGGATTTTCATAGCGCTGTTGAATTTCAAAAGAGACTTCGTTTGCTCCACCGTGTTTTGGCCCTCTCAGTGCACCAATCGCCCCGATGATGGCGGAGTAGATATCCGTACCCGTTCCTGCAATAACCCGACTGGTAAATGTCGAGGCATTAAATTCGTGTTCCGCATAAAGGATTAGGGAAGTATGCATGGCCTTTTCCCACGATTCACAGGTTTTTTTACCATGCAGGAGGTGCAGAAAATGCCCGCCTATCGACACATCATCAGTTTCCACCTCAATGCGGCGCCCATTGTGGCTATAGTGATACCAATAGAGCAATATGGAGCTGAGAGAGGCTAGTAATCTGTCAGCAATATCACGCGCTCCCGCGAGGTTGTGATCGTCTTTCTCAGGCAATGTACAACCCAGAACGGAGACTCCAGTACGCATAACATCCATAGGATGGGCGGCGGCGGGTAATGTTTCCAGTGCTGCCTTTACGCTACCCGGCAGACCTCGCAGTGCGGTTAATTTCGCTTTATAGGCAGCCAATTCAGCACGAGAAGGCAATTTTTCGTGGACCAATAGGTATGCAACTTCTTCGAATTCACACTGGGTTGCAAGATCAAGAATATCGTAACCACGGTAGTGGAGATCATTACCGGTTTTTCCAACGGTACAAAGTGCCGTGTTACCCGCACTGACGCCAGAAAGGGCTACAGATTTTTTAGGCTTGAAAGTGGTTAACTCAGTCATCGTGTTCTGTTCGCTCATGGGTATCACCTCTACGGTTTTTATGCCATATAAAACGACGAAATTAGGTGGGGATGTCCGTCATTGAGATTTTTTCTGGGAGAAAAGCAGATCCAGTTTTTGTTCAAAATCGTAGTAGTTGATGCTTTCGTATAACTCGTTGCGAGTCTGCATCATGCTGATCACACTCTTCTGTGTCCCTTCGCGGCGAAGTGTGATGTAAACCTGCTCGGCGGCCTTATTCATCGCACGGAAAGCAGAAAGTGGATAAAGCGCAATAGAGACATCCGCACTTTTCAACTCTTCAGTTGTGAAAAGTGGAGTCGCCCCAAATTCAGTTATATTGGCTAATACAGGAACCCCGGTTGTTGACGCAAATGCTTTATACATATGTAATTCGGTGATCGCCTCAGGAAACAGCATGTCTGCCCCAGCTTCGATATAGGCTTTTGCCCGATCAAGGGCCGCTGCAAATCCTTCAACAGCCAAAGCATCAGTACGAGCCATAATGATAAAATGCTTATCAGTACGGGCATCGACAGCAGCCTTGATGCGATCAACCATTTCCTCTTTGGATACAATCTCTTTATTCGGACGATGACCGCAGCGCTTCGCACCAACCTGATCTTCAATATGCAGCCCCGCCGCTCCCGCTTTAATCATGGAACGCACAGTGCGAGCCACATTAAAGGCAGAAGAACCAAAACCGATATCCGCATCCACCAACAATGGCAAATCGCATACGTCCGTAATACGATGAATATCTGTTAACACATCATCCAGCGTTGAAATTCCCAGATCAGGCATACCCAATGAACCCGCCGATACACCGCCACCAGAAAGATAGATAGCTTTATAGCCCGCCCGTTTTGCCAGCAACGCATGATTCGCATTAATGGTACCGACAACCTGTAACGGGGACTCAGCGTCTATAGCCTGACGAAATGCCAAACCGGCAGAGGAAAGAGTCATATAAGACCTCATTGTTATTATAATGAAACACACTTGTTACCTAGCAATATACATACCAATAAAGTAAAAAATAGCTGATGATTTTAAAAAACAAACACAATAAAAATATACATGATTGTTTTTAAATTAAAAAATAGCACTAAAAATATTTATTAGCTTGTAGGAAAGTACCATTGATAGAAAAACTCATCTGTTCCATAATGAATCAATTACGTTTCATGAAACATGAATGAAACAATTGCGAAACATTGAATTATTGTGGTGGGAAAAGCGAATAAAGTTCAGCTAAGAAAAACGAAAACAGCGTACAAAGCGTACAGATAGGGGAATAGCATGGCAGAAACACCATCAGCAGAACGTGATAACCGTGATAAACCGGTCATTTGGACAGTCTCTGTTTCCCGTCTTTTTGATCTCTTCCGTGATATCACACCAGAGTTCGATCATCAGGCCAATATCACACCTATCCAACTTGGGTTTGAAAATGCAGTTCAGCATATTCGTCAACGGTTAACAACTGAATGTTGTGATGCCGTGCTCTGTGCCGGTTCCAACGGAGCTTATCTTAAAAGTCGTTTGTCAGTGCCCGTTATTATTGCCAAAGCCAGTGGATTTGATTTTATGCAAGCATTGGCCCGTGCACGACAAATCAGCTCCCGTATTGGTGTTATCACCTATCAAAATACATTACCTGCGCTAGAAGAATTTCAACAACGGTTCAACCTGCGTATTGAACAACGCAGTTACGTAACGGAAGAAGATGCACGGGCCCAAGTCAATGCACTAAAAGCCATTGGCATTAAAGTGATTGTCGGTGCCGGGTTAATTACCGACCTCGCCTATGAGGCTGAATTGGTAGGTGTTTTTGTCTACTCTGCTGATTCTATTCGCCAGGCATTCCATGATGCACTGGATATCGCCAGAATGACCACGCTCAGCCAAGCTTCAATTTCTGCCTATCCAACCGAGAATAATTTACGTACCCGCCATACTCTCAATGATATCCGGGGAGATTCAGCGGTGATGGAACATGTGCGCAACACTATTATGCTATATGCCCGTTCGCCTGCCACAGTGCTGATACAGGGGGAAAGTGGCACAGGGAAGGAGCTAGTAGCACAAGCCATTCACCATGAATATGCCCTGCGGTATGGTCAGGTTGCGGGTAAACATCAACGTCCGTTTGTCGCCGTTAACTGCGGTGCCATTGCTGAATCCCTATTGGAAGCTGAATTGTTTGGTTATGAGGAAGGGGCTTTCACCGGTTCACGACGTGGAGGGCGTGCGGGTCTTTTTGAAGTTGCACATCGAGGCACGCTATTTTTGGATGAAATTGGTGAGATGCCACTGCCCCTTCAAACACGGCTATTGCGGGTATTGGAAGAAAAATCCGTTGTCAGAGTAGGAGGACACCGCCCTATTGCCGTTGATGTTCGGATAATTTGCGCCACACATTGCGATTTGGATACCTGGGTTCAAGACGGGCGTTTTCGAACAGACTTGTTCTATCGTCTGAGTGTATTGCGGATCAACATTCCAGCCCTCAGAGAAAGAGGTCACGATATTGGTATATTAGCGCTGGAATATCTGCGACGAGCATTTGCTGCATTAAATTTGCCGGTATCACAATCAAGAGTGCAAGAGCTTGCTACCTGTCAGGAGGCATTGCAAGCCTATCATTGGCCAGGCAATGTCCGGGAACTACGTAATCTTATGGAACGGCTCACGTTATACCTCAGTGCTCATCCAGAGCATATCTTAACACCAGAATTGATATTGGCGCTTTCACCGGAACGCCAATCTATACTCAAGCAGGCAGAACAAAGTATGAAGTCTTCCCCTTCTTCAATTCAACAATCTTCACTTGTTGTACCACTTTCAGTTCATGAAACCTTGAAACGGTTTTCTGGCAATCACCATGCAACCGCGGAATATCTGGGGATTAGCCGTACTACGTTATGGCGACGATTGAAGAAGGAGATAGCAAGAGAAAGAGAATAAAGAGAATAAATAGCTAAAATGTCGTCTTGAAGTGCTTACGGTAGTCCTGTGGAGTGCTACTGAACGCCCGGAAGAAACTACGGCGTAAAGTATCTTCACAGCCGAAACCGCAACGGGAGGCTATGCACTTGAGCGACAGAGTAGATTCAACCAAAAGATGACGCGCCGCTTCTAAGCGGAATCGCTCCACCGCTTTGGCTGGCGTAATCCCTGCATGTTGGCTGTAGTGACGTACGAAGCTACGCTCACTCATATTGGCACGAGTGGCCAAAGTTGCCACTGAAAGATCTCCCGCCAAATTGTTAGTCATCCAAGCGTGCAGATCTGCAAATTTACTCGTACTGCTTTGCAATGCCAGTGGAGCACTAAACTGTTCCTGTCCACCGGGACGTTTGAGAAACATAACGAGATCCCGCGCAACATCCAGCGCCAGTTTATGACCGAAATCTTCCTCCAGCAATGCTAGAGCCAAGTCGATTCCGGCGGTGACACCAGCAGAAGTCCACACCGGACCATCCTGAATAAAGATAGGATCACATTCTACCCGCAATTTACTGTAACGCCGGGCCAGTTCGGCACAGCTACTCCAGTGTGTAACGACTCTGCGGCCATCAAGCAACCCGCAAGCAGCCAGAATGAATGCCCCACTGCATACAGACACAATACGCCTAGCCAGCGACGCATGTCCCTTTAACCAATTACGCAATGGCGGATGGTTCGCCGCTGACTCAACGCCAATGCCCCCTGCAACAATCAGAGTATCGGCGGGAGAATCCAACTTAGGTAGAGGTTCTGCCTGCACAGTTATTCCAGCCTGCGTCATTACCTGTCCGGGCTCACAAGCCACAACTTTTATAGCGTAGGGCCGTCTGTGACCAAACTTCTCTGCTAGCTCATTAGCTGTGGTAAAGACCTGCAATGGCCCTGAAAGGTCCAGCAAATTGACATTGGGGAAGATCAGAAAATAGAGAGTTTTAATGTTCATAAGGCAATTATGGCACTTGGCGTAAATCGTCGCAATATTGGCATATACGCCAATTAGTTAACGGTTACAGTTATTCCATACCCTATGGATTTCAAGATGCATCGCGACGGCAAAGGAGTGAATCCCCGGGAGCATAGCAAACTATGTGATCGGGGTGAGCGAGTGCAGCCAACAAAGAGGCAACTTGAAAGATGACGGGTATATCAATTTACTACCGGGAATACAGATGTTCAGCGATCGCTAAAAATAGCGGCATATGAATTTCAATTCACTTTTCAATCTCAATAAGGAAAACTTCTCCATGAAAAACATATCTAAGGAACATCCTGCGGCATTATCTTCGTTAATGAATGCATCATCTGGAGAAAAACCCACTCTCGCTTTTGTCATTTTCCCAAGCATGACACCACTTGATATGATTGGTCCCGCGACAGTTCTTGGAGTGGGAGGATGGTTAAATATTGAATATGTCTGGCGCGATTTACTTCCGGTGCGCACTGAGCTGGCACATATATCATTTTCACCGAGCACTACATTTGAGCAATTAAATAAAGTGGATATTTTGTGTGTTCCCGGTACAGGAAATCCTTATGCTTTGCTTGCCGAATTAGACATGCTTGATTGGATACATAAAGTGGGAAGTAAAGCATCTTGGGTCACCAGCGTGTGTACAGGATCTATCCTGTTAGGGGCCGCAGGCTTGCTAAAAGGGTATCAAGCGGCGACTCATTGGTCGATGATAGACGATCTCAACAAATTCGATGCAATACCGGTTAATAAAAGAGTCGTTATCGATAGAAACCGGGTCACAGGAGGTGGAGTCACCGCAGGTATTGATTTCGGTTTAACATTGCTTGCTGAAATCAAAGGTGAAGAATATGCCCAAGCAGTCCAACTAGCGATGCAATATAGCCCAGAACCACCGTTCAATAGCGGCATGCCAGAATTCGCCGACAACGAAATAACTCATGCCATGCTTCAAGCTATATTTTCCAATGTGGAAAAACAGACGCCTGATTACAAAGAAATCTTAATTAAAAGCGCCAAAAGAATATCAGATATCTACTGAATCTATTTTCGTATGATGGCTTAATTCAACCTGTTTCAACATTCGATTATTTACCAATAACGAAAATATTTCCTATTATAAGAACGTCTAACTCAGAGGTACATAGATTCAGATTTATTTTTTAGATTAAAAGATATCGGCAACCAATCCGGTTGCCGCTTCCAAGAGAAAATTTATCGGATTACGATGTTTCGAATATTCTATTTGAGGAATATTATTTAATTATTAAAATACTATTTCAATTAAAAAGCTTAATACCCGACAGAAAAAGTATGATTTCAAATTTATCCAAATAATATACCGCTTATATGTAAAGTTTTGCCCACTTATTTACACGAACTGTCATGCCAATAAAGTGTCAGCATAAGTTAATCGGCTATTTGTTCAATCTTATTCCGGCTCATCACAATGATTTTAATTATCGTTTCATGGTCGATACCATTGTCTATCATTGCATACACGATTTTCACAAGCGCCAGTTTTCTACCTATCTGTAATCCTTTTCTGTATCCTTCTCGATATGCTTCTCGATATGCTTCTCGATATGCTTTTCGGCATGCTTTTCGGCATGCTTCTTGATATCCTTCTTGGAACGCTTTCTGCTCCAGTTTTTGCGCTATTGTCACCAATTACCTCCTCATATTTCTAGGGGGCGGTCCCGTTACTCGCTGGACAAGCCCCTCTTCTAACACGAATCTTTAAATACCGATTACGGCTCTCAGCACGAATCAGTGATGTATTTGTTCAAGTTCGTTCTGGCTCAACCCTGTACTTTTCATTATCGTTTCACGATCGATACCATTATCCATCAATGCACGCGCGATTTTCAGACTCGCCCGTTTTTCACCTTTCTCTTCACCTTTCTTTTCACCTTTCTTTTCACCTTTTTTTTCACCTTTCTGTAATCCTTCTTGAAGCCCTTCTTCGCGTGCTTCTTGACATTTTTGAAGCCCTTCCTTAAGCCCTTCTTGATGTCCTTTATGTTGCAACTTCTGCGCTATTGTCATCAGTACCTCCTCATACTTCGGGAACTGTTCTGCCAGTTGCCGGATAAAACCTTCTGGATCGGCGGTATCTCCCACCAGTAATATGTAGTTTAGCATGCTTCTTAGCTGCTCATCTGTATAGTAATCATACGCAAACAACATGGTCAGCTCTTGCTGTAACTCCGCCATATCACGTTGCCGGATATGTTTTTGTACTATTTCCAGTAGTGCAACTCGTTTGTGCGTCAGGATTTCATCATCCGGGATTACCGTCACATCTACCAACGGAAACGCGCTGGAATAGATCTCTTCTGCCAGAGCCGAAGCATCGAAGCAATCGAACCAGTTGGTACTCCACGGATATGGCCGTATTTTTCCGTGATAAAACAACACTGGAATGACCAGCGGCAATTTTTTATGTCCCTGCTCCAGATGCCATTGCATGGCTGAAATACTGTAACGCATCAGCCGGAATGCCATCATCTTATCCGGGGAACTCTGATGTTCAATCACGCAATACACATAGCCCTCACCCTGCGTAGTTTTTAGTGAATACAAGATGTCGGAATAATGTACCCGCAGATTGTCCTCAATAAATGACCCCGATTCCAGTCGCAGTGTATCAAGATCACAAACTGCCCGTAATGTGGCAGGTAAGTGTATCTCTAGAAAATCCCTGGCAGTATCAATATGACTTAAAAACTTTTTAAAAATAGCATCATGTGGCGTCGGTGTATTTTTTCTTTTCATAAGAGGATAGTAGCATATTTTCTTTTATATTGAAGGAATATTAAATAAATACCGTTTGCGGCTTCAATGCCGAAACGGTATTTAAGCTAACAATTAATGGACTTCGGTTAAATAATTCAGCAATAGAACATTTTTAAAAAATACACTTAATTAATCAAATCAAGCCTAATTAATTATTTTACGGAATTAATTAACTGTTTCTCTTAATATGATCTTACAGCAGATTTTAATGCCCTAATATCCGAAGCACAGAGATAGGGTTTTAAAGCATTAAATTTCTCTTCTGACCAATCATATATTTTTAACGCAAGTAGCTCATTGATAATGTGCGGCGCAAAGCGATATTTAACTAATTTAGCAGGCGTTCCAGCAACAATACTATATGGCTCAACATCTTTAGTGACAACGCTATTAGCAGCAACGATAGCGCCTTCACCAATAGTAACGCCAGGCATAATCATTGAACGCATGCCAAGCCATACGCCATCATGAATATGCGTGTCACCTTTGCCTACATATGCCTCTTCGATATATTCCATGAATGGATATAAACAGAACCAATCCGCTCTGTGCGTATTATTTCCACCCATAAGAATGACAGTTTCAGCACCTATGCAAACATAATCGCCAATATACAATTTATCAATTGGCCACTTAGACTCCCATTGAAGACTGATTTTATCACCGTATAAATAGCGAACGACAGATTCTTCAAAACCGCCACTCCAGCAATCGCTATAATAGCTATGGGTTCCTTTGATGACAATACTCTGATTAGTTACAGCTTCATGTAGGAATTGAATTTTTGACCAATGTTTTTCTTTCATGGTAAATAGTCTGTCTCTATTAATTATTCATTTACCATAGAATGCTTTCTATGGTGATGTATCCACATTCAAAAATACATCACGCCTAGCTGATTCGGGGTTGATTTAATAACGGGATTCTTTTCATATTAGACAATGAGTTAGTTATTAATTTATATCGATTATTATACGCAAATTCTTTTGATTTAATTTACATCATATCAAAAGGTATATTTTCAATGCGACAGCATTTTCTAGAAAGAATACAAAACTGGAGCGAGCGAAGGGAATCGAACCCTCGTATAGAGCTTGGGAAGCTCTCGTTCTGCCATTGAACTACGCTCGCTTAAGGATAACATAAATTATTATAGCGACTTCGTTAGCATCAGCAAGCCATTATCTGCTTAAGTTGTCTATATTTCAGGCAGTTGAAAATAAAAACTCCCCTGACAGCTATGCTATAGAGGAGTTGGAATTTGAAATTTAATTCAAACGGTTATTTCTGCGGGCGCATTGCCGGGAACAGAATAACATCACGGATGGTATGGCTATCTGTCAACAACATTATCATACGGTCAATACCAATGCCCAAACCGGCGGTTGGCGGCATACCGTGTTCCAAAGCCGTTACATAATCTTCATCGTAGAACATGGCTTCGTCATCACCTTCGTCTTTCTGACGAACCTGCTCAGCAAAACGTTCCGCCTGATCTTCGGCATCATTCAATTCCGAGAAGCCATTACCAATCTCACGTCCACCAATAAAGAATTCAAAACGGTCAGTGATAAACGGATTTGCATCATTACGACGCGCTAGCGGAGAAACTTCTGCCGGATATTCAGTGATAAATGTCGGTTGAATCAGGTGGCTTTCCGCCGTTTCTTCAAAAATTTCACACTGAACACGACCAAGGCCCCAACCTTTTTCCACTTCAATACCAAGAGATTCAGCGATAGCCACCACCTTATCCATATCATCCAAATCAGCTATGTTGGTTTCAGGACGATATTTGCAAATGGCCTCTTTCATGGTCATTTGGGCAAATGGTTTACCGAAATCGAATTCCTGCTCACCATATTTAACCAGAGTATTCCCCAAAATATTCTGCGTCAGTGTACGGAATAGCTCTTCTATCAGGACAATCAGATCTTTGTAATCCGCATAGGCCATGTAGAGTTCCATCATGGTGAACTCAGGGTTATGGCGCGGAGATACGCCTTCGTTACGGAAATTGCGGTTAATTTCAAAGACACGTTCAAAACCACCAACAACCAGACGTTTCAGGTAAAGTTCCGGCGCAATACGCAGATACATATCAATATCCAGCGCATTATGGTGAGTAATAAATGGACGAGCCGCCGCACCACCAGGGATTACCTGCATCATGGGTGTTTCCACTTCCATAAAGCCTTTACTGACCATAAAGCTACGCAGAGCCAATAAGACTTGAGAGCGAATTTGGAAAGTTTTGCGCGATTCTTCGTTGGCGATCAGATCCAGATAACGCTGACGATAGCGAGTTTCCTGATCAGCCAAGCCGTGGAATTTATCCGGCAATGGACGCAGCGCTTTTGTCAGCAGGCGCAGTTCAGTACAGTGAATGGAAAGTTCACCGGTTTTGGTTTTAAACAGTTTGCCACGAGCCCCCAGAATGTCTCCCAGATCCCATTTTTTAAACTGTTCGTTATAAATACCTTCCGGCAGATCGTCACGAGCAACATATAACTGAATACGACCGCCCATATCCTGTAGCGTTACGAAAGAAGCCTTACCCATAATGCGACGCGTCATCATACGACCGCCAACCGTCACGTCAATATTCAGTGCTTCCAGCTCTTCCTGAGTTTTGTCGTCGTATTTCGCGTGCAAATCTTCTGAAATATTTTCACGACGGAAATCATTCGGGAATGCAATTCCATTCTCCCGTAAAGCGGCAAGTTTTTCGCGGCGAGTTTGCAGCTCATTATTTAAATCGGGGGCCTGTTCCGCACCCTGTTGTTGTTGTGACATTTTAGTTCCTCATAAGCCAGCTTTCAGGCTTGCTTCAATGAATTTATCGAGATCACCATCCAGCACCGATTGTGTATTGCGAGTTTCAACGCCGGTGCGCAAGTCTTTGATGCGTGAGTCATCCAGAACATAAGAGCGAATTTGACTACCCCAACCAATATCGGATTTATTCTCTTCCATTTCCTGTTTATTGGCGTTCTTTTTCTGCATTTCCAGTTCATACAGCTTCGCTTTTAGCTGTTTCATCGCCTGGTCTTTGTTTTTATGCTGAGAACGATCATTCTGACACTGAGTCACAATGTTGGTTGGAATATGGGTAATACGCACCGCAGATTCTGTTTTGTTAACGTGCTGACCACCCGCACCAGACGCGCGATAAACATCAATACGTAAGTCTGCCGGATTAATTTCAATATCAATATCATCATCCACTTCGGGATAGATGAAAGCAGAACTGAATGAAGTATGGCGACGACCACCAGAATCAAATGGGCTTTTACGTACCAAGCGGTGAACACCGGTTTCAGTACGCAACCAACCATAAGCATAATCGCCCATGATCTTAATGGTCGCTGATTTCAAGCCAGCAACTTCACCATCTGATTCTTCAATGATTTCCGTTTTAAAGCCTTTGGATTCAGCCCAACGCAGATACATACGCATCAGCATACTTGCCCAATCTTGAGCCTCGGTGCCACCAGAGCCTGCCTGCAAATCAAGATAACAGTCAGCACTGTCGTACTCACCAGAAAACATACGGCGAAATTCTAACTGACCCAATTTTTCTTCAAGCTGCTCCAGCTCTACCACAGCTTCATTAAAAGTCTCTTCATCGTCAGCTTCTACTGCCAGTTCCAGTAAACCTTGTACATCTTCCAGTCCCTGCTCAAGCTGATCAATTGTTTCGACAATCTCTTCCAATGAGGAGCGTTCTTTACCCAAAGCCTGTGCCCGCTCCGGTTCATTCCAAACATCAGGCTGTTCTAATTCAGCATTAACTTCTTCTAAGCGCTCTTTTTTGACATCGTAGTCAAAGATACCCCCTCAGAACCGTTGTCCGCTCAGACAGGTCCTGAATGTGGTTTTTTACCGGATTAATTTCAAACATATTTTCGTGTCTTACGTTATGTAGTCGTAGATAAATGGATAATTTTCGAACCGCGTATTGTAACGGATTCGGCACAGGGTTTATAGCACTTCAACAGATTTGTCACGTATTCATACGAGAGTACGTGACAATGACTGACTACCTGCCGATCAAACGGTTAATAGGGCCAGAGATGTTGGATCAAAAGCTGTACATTACGGTTGCCACGAAATTCATTAACATCCAGTTTATAGGCAAGTTCTACTTCGCGGACACTGTTATCGGGCCAGCGGGTAGGATCGATATTGAACGCAATACCATCCAGCATCGGCCCACCGTTTAATGGCTCTACTATCACTTTTAAATGGCGCTCTCCAACAATGCGCTGTTGCAGTAGTTTGAATTTACCGTCAAAAATTGGTTCCGGGAATGCCTGACCCCAAGGACCGCCATCACGCAACATTTCTGCAATGTCCAATGACAGTTCATTAATTGCTAATTCACCATCACTCCAGATAACACCTTCAAGTTGCGAAATATCTAACCAATCCGCCATTAACGTAGAAAAGTGATACTGAAATTGTTCGAATTTATCCTGTTCAAGTGACAAACCGGCCGCCATTGCATGACCACCAAATTTAAGTATCAAACCCGGATGCAAAGTATCAAGCCGCTCAAGCGCATCCCGCATATGCAATCCCTGCACTGAACGACCAGAACCTTTCAAAATACCGTCACCGGCCGGTGCAAATGCGATAACAGGCCGATGAAAACGCTCTTTAATCCGGGAAGCCAAAATTCCGACTACCCCTTGATGCCATTCTGGATGATAGAGCGCTAGCCCATAAGGCAGTTCAGTGCTGGTACGTTCAAGTTTGTCACAGATTTGCAGTGCTTCCTGCTGCATTCCCTGCTCTATTTCACGCCGAGTCTGGTTAAGACTGTCCAATTCACAAGCTATCTGACGCGCCTTTGCTATGTCGTCAGTGAGCAATAACGTGACGCCAATGGACATATCATCAAGGCGACCAGCGGCATTCAGTCTTGGTCCCAGAAAAAACCCCAAATCGCTGGCTGTCAGCTTATAAGCATCACGGCTGGAAACTTCCAATAATGCACGTATCCCCGCACAACAGCGTCCTGCACGAATCCGGTTCAAGCCCTGATAAACCAGAATCCGGTTATTGGTATCTAAAGGTACAACATCGGCAACAGTTCCTAACGCAACCAAATCCAACATTTCGGCCAGATTCGGCAGCGCTATTCCTTGCTTTTCAAACCATTGATCTTTTCTCAGTGCCGCCCTTAAGGCAGACATCAGATAAAATGTGACACCCACCCCGGCCAATGATTTAGACGGGAACGAACAATCGGCAAGATTAGGATTAATAATGGCATCAGCCGCCGGCAAAACGTCACCCGGCAAGTGATGATCCGTGACAATCACTTTCATACGGTGCTGATGGGCAGCCGCAACCCCTTCATGGGAAGAGATACCATTATCCACGGTAATAATCAGGTCAGCGCCTTTTTTAACGACCTCTTCTACCACCTGTGAGCTTAAACCATAACCATTGTCAAAACGATTTGGTACCAGATAATCCAGATGGCGATATCCCATCGAGCGTAATGATCGGATCGCCAATGCCGTGCTGGTGGCCCCATCAGCATCAAAATCACCGACAATAACGATACGCCAGTGTTCATGAAGTGCAGTCAACAAGAGTGCCACCGCCTGTTCCACACCACTTAGATGCTGATAATTCAATAATCCTTGAACACCACGCTCCAATTCATTAGCTTGCTGGATACCACGAATGGCATATAAGCGACGCAGTAGTGGATGAATCTGTTGTGGAAGGTGACTGTCATTCACCGCCAAGCGGCGGCGAAGTTGTGTTTCAATATTCACTAAACTTATTTACCACGTTGCGCCAGTGCCGCTGCCAAAGCCTCTGGTGGCATATATCCACCTAACAGGCTGCCATCCTTAAGGACAATTGCCGGCGTTCCCTGCACACCAAACTGGAGACCTAATTTGTACTGGTTAGCAATATCCACCTTACAGCTCTTAATTGGCGAAACATCTTCATTTTTAAACGCAGCATCTAATGATTTCTGCGGTGTTGCACTACACCAGATAGATTGCATATCTTTAGCAGATTGGTGCTGCATACCCTGACGAGGGAATGCCAAATAGCGCACAGTAATACCCAGTTTATTGTACTCTTTCATGTTTTCATGCAATTTATGGCAGTAACCACAGGTAATATCCGTGAAAACGGTAACGACATGCTTCTCTTCTGGCGCTTTGTAGATGATCATTTGATCTCTCATTGCTTCCAGCTTTTTCATCAATAATTGATTACTGACATTCACAGGAGCGCTACCACTAACATCATAAATTGGCCCTTGTAATAAATATTTCCCGTCATCAGATAGATAAATGATACCTTGCTCAGTCACTACCGTATTTAAACCAACGATAGGTGATGGCTGGATGCTTTCTGCTTTTATCCCTAGTTTTTGCATTATTCTATGGACAGCACCATCATCAGCAAGCGCATTTCCACTAAACCAGGCCAGCAAAAGAGGGAAACATAACACGCTTTTTTTCATTTTCAGTTCCTTTAAATCCGTGCTCACCCTCGCGGATGATGTTGTTGATGTAGCAATTTGAGCCGTTCTGTTGCTACATGAGTATATATTTGTGTTGTAGATAGATCACTATGCCCCAATAACATCTGCACAACTCGCAAATCAGCGCCATGATTTAGCAAATGCGTGGCAAATGCATGACGTAAAACATGAGGAGATAACCGTCCAGTATCGATTCCAGCCAACAGCGCATAATGTTTAATACGATACCAAAATGTCTGTCGGGTCATTTGTCGCCCTCGGTTGCTAGGAAAAAGGACATCCAACGTTGCACCATTTAGCAGCCCAACTCTCCCATATTCCAGATAATTCTCTAGCCAATAAATTGCTTCTTCCCCTAAAGGCACTAGCCGTTCTTTATTCCCTTTACCAATCACTCTCACCACGCCTTGACGCAAACTGACATCGGAAAGTGTCAATCCCACTAACTCAGATACCCGCAAACCACAGGCATAAAGCACTTCAAGCATGGCTTTATCCCTTAACTCCACTGGCTGATCTGTACAGGGCGCATTGAGTAGATCTTCTACCTGCTTTTCACTTAAATCTTTGGGCAATCGCTTTGGTAATTTCGGTGCAGACAAAAGTGCTGTCGGATCATCTTCCCGCATTTTTTCCCGATAAAAATAGAGAAACAATTGGCGCATGGCACTGAGTAAACGCGCCGAACTACTGGCTTTATATCCTCCATCCACGCGTTCTGCCAGAAAAGAGTGCAAATCTATCGTCTGGACAGATAATAAATTATGACCATGATGTATCAACCAGTTATCCAATGCCTGCAAATCCAACCGATAAGAAGCAAGCGTATTTTCCGCAAGATCATGTTCTAACCAGATAGCATCAAGAAATTGTTCTATCAGTGGATTAGTCAACTGAGTTGGTTGTTTTGACATGAATTACTTTCCTTAAATCTGTACATCTCTGCCGGCTATTATGCCTGAAAAAGCAATTATTCTGTTACAATGCCAATCCAGATATTCAAAAACCATAATGATTAATGATGAAGATTGGTCTTTTTTACGGCTCAAGCACCTGCTACACCGAGATGGTAGCAGAGAAAATCCGCGATATCCTTGGCGAAGATTTAATTGATCTTCACAATATCAAAGAGACAGCACCTGAATTAATGGAAACGTATTCTGTCCTGATTCTCGGCATCCCAACATGGGATTTTGGCGAATTGCAGGAAGATTGGCTGGTTATTTGGGATCAAATCCCTTCCCTCAATTTACAAGGGAAAATTGTCGCCATGTATGGTATGGGGGATCAAATTGATTACAGCGATTGGTTCCTCGACGCTCTCGGTATGCTATATCACCATTTACGCCCTTCAGGCGTGCATTTTATTGGCTTCTGGCCAACTGAAGGCTATGAGTTTACCAGCCCGAAACCATTAACGGATAATGGCTCACAATTTGTCGGGCTGGCTTTAGATGACGTAAACCAGTATGAACAAACTGATGATCGTTTATCGCAATGGTGTATGCAAATCCTGCAAGAAATGGAGCCTCTACTTTAACTCAGGAAAATTCCAGCTCAATCAGATATCAGGATATTGCAACAACAGTTGATTAATATTCCTCCATTCATCCTGTGGCATACCATCGGATGCGACCCATAAACGGATTTTTTTCTGGTTATAAAAAGATTGAGCCGTAATTAATACGCCATAACGACACAACCACGGCCGCCGGATAATTTGCCACTCATGCTTCTTCCATTGCAACTTATTATCACTGAGAAGAACTAAAAGCCCTTGAGATTTACGGATATTTTTCTGGCTACGCCCCCAACTGGCAATAATCAACAGTACCAAAGGAAGCCAGAAAATCCAGAAAATAGCGTCATCCGCAGGCCACGGAGCAAGTAGTACGATAAGCGCTATTGCACCATGAACACAGGTAGAAATTAGCTGGGTATGCCAAGATACCCTGAGATCACACTTCCACAGGACCACGATCTTTATTTCTATTCTGAATAAGTTTAATCATGCGAAATAACTCTTCATCTTCTGGACGCCCATGATTCATTAGCCAGTTGAATAGATCAGGATCAGCACATGCAAGTAAGCGAATAAAAAGTCGTTTATCATCATCACTGAGTGAATCATATTCATACTTAAAAAACGGCATAATTGAAATATCCAGCTCACGCATTCCACGCCGACATGCCCAATGAATACGCGCTTTATTATCAATATCCATGTTCAAAAAATCCCCTTTTTAATTCTCATTGTTAGTTTTAACGCTATTAGCCATTTAAGTCGCCCGGCAAACTCATGCATCATGCCAGCTAATAGCAATAATAACTACTTGCATTGTGCTTCAGCTCTTTTACCATTATGCATCATTGGCTCAAATATCTGACTGGCAGGATGTGTCATGGCTTATAAAACTCCGTTCTCTTCACAATTTCCATTGTCTTCATCGACCCTTCCCCTGACATTAATATCACTAGATGACTGGGGCCTGGTAACCGCAACTGGACCGGATACAGAAAAATATCTACAAGGTCAGGTTACAGCAGATATTTCCGCACTTGCAACGAATCAGCATGTGCTTAGTGCGCATTGTGACGCAAAAGGCAAAATGTGGAGTAATCTGCGCCTCTTCCATCGTGGTGAAAGCTTTGCTTATATTGAACGTCGCAGTGTGCTGGAAAATCAGCTTACAGAATTAAAAAAATATGCCGTATTCTCCAAAATTGCTCTTGCTCAGGATGAGAACGCGCTACTGCTCGGTGTTGCAGGTAAAAACTGCCGGCAAGCATTAAGCAGCTTCTTCCCAACCTTGCCGGATGCGGATAACGCTGTCGTTGCACATGAAGCCACCACACTACTCCATTTTTCCTTGCCGTCTGAACGTTTCCTTCTGGTAACAAACACCGTAACCGCTGAACAGTTAACAGAAAAACTTCAAGCTCAGCTTAATAACAGTGAACAGTGGTTAGCTCTGGATATTGAAGCTGGCTTCCCAATCATTGATGCCGCAAATAGTACACAATTTATTCCCCAAGCAACTAACCTTCAGGCATTGGCGGGAGGGGTATGCTTTAAAAAAGGGTGTTATACCGGTCAGGAAATGGTAGCCCGAGCTAAATACCGCGGAGCAAATAAACGTGGCATGTACTGGCTGGCTGGCAGTGCCTCTAAAATTCCGATGGCCGGAGATGATTTAGAATGGCAATTAGGAGATAAGTGGCGGAGAACGGGTACCGTTTTGGCTGCCGTTAAGTTGAATAATGATAATGTCTGGATACAAGTCGTCATGAATAATGATATGGAAAGTCATAGTGTATTCCGCGTCCGTGACGATGAAGGGCATTCCCTCACTATTCAGCCTCTGCCTTATTCTCTCAACGAAGAAAAATAGATGAGGTTTGTATGTCGTTAGCAGTATCTGTCGTTGATTTTGGCCCCTTTACCAATATCGTCGGTTTTTTAATGGAGTTGGATAAGTTAAAGAAAGTTCAGCGGCGAATTAAGTTACTGGATAACCATCGTCAGGAAAATTCAGCCGAACATAGCTGGCATTTAGCTATCGCCGCAATGAGTTTTGCGCCATATGCACAAGAAGTAGATATCCAACGAGTTATCCAGATGGCATTAATTCACGATATCGTAGAAATTGATGCTGGTGATGTGATGGTTTACGATTTGACGGCTCGTGAAGCTATTCATGAACAAGAAGTTAAAGCCGCCAACCGTCTTTTTGGTTTACTCCCCGAACCACAGAAAAATCATTTTATGTCACTTTGGCAAGAGTATGAAGCAGGAGAAAGCCAAGACGCCCGTTTCGCCATTACACTGGATAGACTAATGCCGATTCTGATGAATCTGCATAATAAAGGACAGAGTTGGGTAGAAAATAATATTCGTTTTGAGCAGGTGATTAACCGCAATAAATTTATTGCCAATACCTATCCTGAATTGTGGCAATATCTGCTGCCACAATTGGAAACTGCACAGAAGAAAGGTTGGCTGAAATAATTTTTCTCGAAAATTTTACACTACAAATTCAGTGCACACATTAACCCTATGGTGCACTGAATTAACGACAGAACGACAGTCGTTTTGATGAAAAACCTTAGATTTCACCCCGATAATCTCACTATTCTTAATCTACTCGTTTCCAAATAGTTTGTGTTTAGGAAATAGAAATAGACTTTCTTTAATCGCACTCTTGCAATTCGCCGTTAACATATATCTGCCCTACATTTCCTGTTCGCTCTCCTGGGCTTCCTATCCCTCCATCTATACCCGTCATTTCTCATTTTTTCCATTAATTATGGAAAATATTTCTGTGATACGTCACTACCTTTTAATAGATACTAATTAAATTTCAATTTTATACTTATCTCATGAAGTATTATTATAAAATACAAATAAAAACAACAAGTATAATTGTATTTTCAAAAATCACCATAAGATATAAACCCATAGATATTATTGAATAATGAAATTATGAATATAATTTAAATTAAAAGTAGAAAATAACTCTCTTTACCAGAAGAGGATTTTTCCACGAATAAACTCAACCTTTAAATACGCTACATTCTTGACCATCACGAGTTATGTCGTGAAGACGTTCAAATTTGATTTTTTGTTCTGATATAATAAATATTTTCATGGCGAGAATAATGATCTCCATTTCGGGTAAAATCAAGCATCTTCAATGAGTACGGGTATATACCCTATGGATTTCAAGATGCATCGCGACGGCAAGGGAGTGAATCCCCGGGAGCATAGATAACGATGTGACCGGGGTGAGCGAGCGCAGCCAACAAAGAGGCAACTTGAAGGATAACGGGTATACAATTAAATATTGCTGGCACAGAAAAATAAGACCACCAATTATGCAAGCTGGATTCAACTAATAAGTGAATTTTTCAGGAGAGGCGGTCAGTTGCTATACTTCAGCTTATTTATAGTCTTCAAGCCAGTCTAAAGTCTGATTATCACTATGCTGCCGTGCATTACCGTTAACATATATCTTGCCAGAAGTCCCTGCATTGCCGGATTCTCCATCATTACCCGCTTCACCAGACACTCCAAGATAACTATTAGCATTTAATCCTCTACTACCAACACCACCTACTCCGCCTATTCCTCCCTTACCACCGCCCCCTCCATTACCGCCATCTCCTCTATATGACAGAGCATTAATTACTGGCTGACCCTGAGTGAAATTAATATATATGTTACCACTGTCCCCACCGTTACCCCCATTACCGCCATCTCCTCCATTACCGCCATCCCCTCCCCTTCCTCCATATCCAGCACTACATTTGTTTGTTGCAGCTCCTCCATTTCCACCATTCCCTCCATTCCCTCCATTACCGCCATATCCACCCTTTCCACCCTTACCACCTATCGATGCCGCATTGACTACTCCAGTAAAAATGTCAACATTAATAATTACGTCATTTGCACTGCCACCTCTTTTGCCATCCATCCCTGGTGCTCCCGAAGAACCGCCAGTTGCATCAGTACCTGATGTGGATTTAACAGAGCAACCATGTTTATTCTCTGAACCAATATTACCATTGCTGCCATTAACCCCATTACTTCCCTGTTCACCCTCAAAACCATCGCCTCCATCAGAGCCTTTACTGATAATGCTCTGCTTTTTATCATTATTGCTGTTCCCTACAATAGTATTAGCTTCGATCTTACCATTAGTGCGGTAAATAATTTGACCTCCCGGTTCAATGATTATCTGGTCATATACCAAGACAACGGGTTCGCCATAATCATCTTTATCTTCAACAAGCAATGGTGCATCTGCGGTAACAGTGATTCTTTCGCCAATGTATAACGCAATCTTTATTGGGAAACGCTTAGCATTAAGCATTTCCTCATAATCTTTGACTAAAGCAGAATTACTATACATATAGGCCCTAAAAGCTTTACACAAATCAATATGATAACCCGTGACATTTGCCAGTCGTTCAGCAGAAAATGGTTCAGGTAACGGATGATGAGGTTCCATTTTGCCAGGGCCATACTCACTGTCAGGTATACCGCCGAGTGCCTTCAACTCTTGTATGGTTTGTACCGTAAAAAATGCAGGTGGCACAGTCGCTGTCTTCGGATCGTTAGAGAATATTACCTTACCGTCAAAATCCGAGGTCTTAAGTTGCTTTGGCTGCCGTTCTACACCAATCAGATGATGATTCTGATGTAATATTGCCAAAGTTTCAGCAACCGTTCTTATTTTATCCATAGATATTCTCCAGAATTTAAATTTATACCCGTCATCTTTCAGTTGGCTGCACTCTCTCACCCCGGTCACATAGTTTGCTATGCTGCCGGGGATTCACTCCCTTGCCGTCGCGATGCATTTTGAAATCCATAGGGTATATACGCATTTCAACAACGGGTATGCCAGAAAAATAATTTCTATAAGAATCAATTAGGCAAGTATTTATCCACGTTACAGAAAGCGATTGAATGCGATATTTAAATGACACAATTTAAAATATTAATGTAATTTCCCACTTTTTTCATTAATTAAGGAGAATATTTCCGTGATACATCACAACCTTTTAATAAGTACTGACTAAATGCTTCAATTTTATATTTGTCTCATTAGGTATTATTAGAAAATACAAATAAAAGAATATAATCATGATTATATTCTTCAAAAATCACATTGAGCAACAGGCACTATTGCCATGCCGATAACAATCGCCATTAATTTACCCAGGAACCAATGCAAAATCGGCTTCATACTCAGCACACTTGTAAAACCTGAGTGGCAAAAAACGAAGCCAACCAGCAAGGCCAGCCCCAATAAGTATTCAGTAATTCATAATGTAAACCACTTGAACATAAGCAAAACCAAGATCTGCCCCCATTTCCCCTTATTTATCGTCGTTCAGACCCGTCTGATTGCGGCACCACTAGCGATTAAGTTTCCGATCAGATTCCCGTTCATGACCGTTGACATATATCTTGCCGGTGTTACCGTCATCTCCAAATTCTCCTTTAAGACCATCTTTACCATAGTCCCCCTGCAAACCATGTACACCGAGTACTCTGGTACTATTTCCAGGTTCACCCCCTATTCCTCCCCAACCGGCCTTCCCACCTTCCCCACCAAGACCATTAATTGACACAACCTGAAGTACTGGACTACCGTCAGAGTAATTAATATATATGTTACCACTGTCCCCACCTTTACCCCCCCTGCCTCCATTGCCTCCATTTCCTCCAGTGCCCCCATTCCCTGCCGCCCCAGCAGGACACCACTTGATTGTTCCATTGCCCCAATTACCCCCATTACCCCCATTACCCCCACGCCCCCCAAGACCGCCTCTTCCACCGTTACCACCGTTACCACCTATCGTTGCCGCATTTACTGTTCCAGTAAAAGATTGACTAGTAGTAACAGTCAGGTCATTCGCATTTCCAGCTGCTGCACCATCCCCCCCTAATCCTCCGACAGAACCGCTGGCTCCATCAGTACCTGATGTGGCGCTAATTAAGCAGCCATTTTTACTATCTTTACCATCTTTACCATCACTGCCATTAGCCCCTTGATTTCCTGGCGCACCATCAAGACCATCGGCGCCATTACTGCCTCTATTGACAACATTCTCCTTTCCAGTATTTTCATTCCCTACAATAGTGTTAGCTTCGATTCGACCATTAGTGCGGTAAATAATTTGACCTCCCGGTTCAATGATTATCTGCTCATACACCAAGACAACCGGTTCACCATAATCATCTTTATCTTCAACAACCAATGGATTATCGGAGGAGATAGTCATTTTCTCGCCACTGTATAACGCAACCTTCATCGGGAAGCGCTTAGCATTAAGTATTTCTTCATAATCTTTGACTAAAGCAGAATCACTATAGATATAGGCCCTAAAAGCTTTGCACAGATCAATATGATTACCAGTGACATTTGCCAGTCGTTCAGCAGAAAACGGCTCCGGTAACGGATGATGGGGTTCCATTTTTCCAGGACCATACTCACTGTCAGGTACACCGCCAAGCGCTTTCAACTCTTGTATGGTTTGTACCGTAAAAAATGCCGGTGGCACAGTCGCTGTTTCTGGATCGTTGGAGAATATTACCTTACCGTCAAAATCCGAGGTCTTTAGTTGCTTCGGCTGTCGTTCCAGACCAAACGGATAATGATACTGATATAATATTGCCAAAGTCTCAGCAACCGTTCTTATTTTATCCATGTGAATTCTCCTGAGTTTAAATTTATACATTTAGAATAACTTCATATATTAATTATCTATCTAACCAAGTTCCAAAGTTTCTACTATTATCACTACCGGTTATGTCACTAACTTGCTGATAGTCAAAGTTTTGCCTCTGGCTAATCACCAAATTAGCCATAACGAAGACACCGATTTTTCTAGCAAAATATACAGCTACTTCAACAACAGGTAGGCCAGAAAAATAATTACGATGAGAATTAATTAGGTAAGTATTTATTCACTTTACAGTGAGCAATTAGACGCAATATTGAAATTATACCCGTTATCTTTCAAGTTGCTTCTTTGTTGGCTGCACTCACTCACCCCGGTCACATAGTTATCTATGCTCCCGGGGATTCGCTCCCTTGCCGCCGCGATGCATCTTGAAATCCATAGGGTATATGCAATTTAAAATATTAATATAAATTCCCACTTTTTCCATTAATTATGGGAAATATTTCTGTGATACATCACTATCTTTCAATAGTAGCCAATTAAAAATTTCAATTCTATACCCGTTATCTTTCAAGTTGCCTCTTTGTTGGCTGCACTCACTCACCCCAGTCACATAGTTATCTATGCGCCCGGGGATTCGCTCCCTTGCCGTCGCGATGCACCTCGAAATCCATAGGGTATATATTTATCTTATTGAGTATTATTAGAAAACACAAATAAAAACAATAAATATAATTATATTTTTAAAAAACCCCAGAAAAATAGAAAACTATAGATATTATTAAATAATAAAATTATGAATGTAATTTAAATGAAAATAAGAAAATAAGAAAATAAGAAAATAAACGCTTAAATGACCGATAAAAAAGTAAATAAAATAACCTTAGTAATAGGCAATACATCAAAATAACTGAATCAAACAATATACCCGTCGTCTTTCAAGTTGCCTCTTTGTTGGCTGCACTCACTCACCCCGGTCACATAGTTCTCTATGCTCCCGGGGATTCGCTCCCTTGCCGTCGCGATGCATCTTGAAATCCATAAGGTATAGAACCAAATCAATAATTATCATAATGCAGTGCAGCCATTTACAATGGCTGCACGTCAAACTATCAATACTCAAGCACTTGTTCTTTCTGCGGAGCTTTCAGCAAACGCCAAGCGAGCAATACCACTCCTGCGGTCAATACCACTGTCATCCAGCTCATCATATGAATAGCGCTGGTGAATGATTCCGCCGCTGCTGTCATCAGCTTCTGCCCCTCTGATTCAGCTAATGAATTCGCGACAACGTAAGCCCCCGCTAAAGTCTCTAAAGCTAATCCCGTCTGTTCCTGAGAGATCTCATTTGGTAATTGCAATGTCATACGATAGAAAGCAGTAACCAATCCCCCCAGAATAGTCGTACCAAGTACAACACCCACTTCATAAGCAGTTTCGCTTATTGATGATGCCGCCCCTGCTTTAGAGGAGGGTACTGACGAAAGCACCAAATCGTTAGACACCGAAGCAATTGCCCCCACACTAATATCTAATAATGCGAAAGCAACAATCAGAGTGACTAAATCACTGCCGATACTCGCGACCAGAAGAAATGCAATACCTGCAATACTCAGCAAAATTGGCACCAGATAATGAGCCGGAACCCGTTGAGCAATAGGCACTATCGCCATACCCATAACAATTGCCATTATTTGTCCAGGAACCAATGCCAGGCTAGCCAAAATCGGCTTCATACCGAGCACAATTTGCAAGACCTGTGTGGCAAAAAAGACAAAACCAACCAGCAATGCCAAACTCAGTAAGTTAACAATAATCGAACCCGTGAACATACCATTGCGGAACAGAGAAAGATCCATCAACGGCACAGGCAGACGCTGTTGTCGGCGAACAAATAGCACACCAGCAATAAGACCAACCGACAGTTCGAGTATTACACTTATTTCAAACCCATCACTAGCAAGGTGTTTAATCGCGTAAACAATACCAACCATAGCAACGATCGATAACAGAACACTATACACATCGATAATGCCCGTCTGTTTTTTATCGGACTCTGGCAATAACATCGGTCCGAAGATCAACAATGGCACTAATACCGGTACTGCCAATAGAAAAATTGAACTCCAATCGAAGAATTGTAATAGAACACCACCCACTACAGGACCTACGGCCGAACCGATAGTTAATGTTGTCGCCCAGATAGCAACAGCCAATCGACGCTGTTCACGATCCTCAAAAAGAACGCTGATCAAAGCCAAAGTTGAAGGCATCAGCATCGCACCAAAAAATCCAAGTACGGCTCGCCCTAAAATCAATTGTTCAGGTGAAGTTGACAGTGCTGTGAACACCGAAATAACCGTGAACCCCAAAGATCCAAATAACAGTAATGAACGATGACCCACACGATCGCCAATACTTCCCATTGATACCAGCAAACCAGCCAATGCCAATGAATAAGCATCAATTATCCATAATTGCTGGCTTGCACTGGGTCCCAGAGCTTCAGCTATTTTTGGTAAAGCAAAACTTAAGATCGTATTGTCCACAGTCACTAGCAATACTGGTAACATCAATATCAGTAATCCTAGCCAATTTCTGAGTCCTGCCCGCCCGTTAGCCTCAGCAACTCTATTTAACGACATCCCCTCAACTCCTATCCTATCTCATTCAAGCGTTGAAAAAATATGCTGGCAATCAGCAGCACTGATATCAAGCTGTTCCCCCAGTTGTTGCGCAATATCTCTGAGGTTATTGCCAAATTCAGTTTGATCGCCAGCCTGTACTATCGAATCTAACTGTTGTATGGCATGCAGCAACGCCTGACGCGGTTCGGCAGCCATCGGATTTTCATATTGAACGTCCCAGTACACTTCTATTGGATTGCGTAAGATCCTTGATAATAACGCCAGCATGGTACGCATGGGCGGTGGCGCAATAGTTGCCAAGGTACGAATATCTAACGGACTTTTCGCCAACACCAAGCCAAAAATCAGTATCGCGGCATGGGGCAAAGCCTGACAAAGCGCCATAACCTGATCGTGTTCCTCCGGCGTCATCCTACTGATACGCATATCAGCCTGCATCAATACCCGCTCAATCCAATGTTCACTAACATGACAGTTATCGAGAATGACTGCAACTGGCCTTTTTTGCTCCGGCAAAGATGGCGAGAACATCGGGTTAACACCAATGAAAGGCTGCCCGGGGGCGGCAGCTCTTAATGCAGAATAAAAAGGGGCCTGAACTGAACAGGTTGACACGATCTGTACATCATCACCAATAGCAGATAACACCCAAGGCAACGCTTGTATGGCGACGGCTTCCGGTAAGGCAAAGACGACCGCCTTTGCCCCACTCAAAACCGCTCCAGCATCAGCAGCCGGGTTTAAGATATCAATCTGACAGTAATGAGAATGATAGTAATGAGAACGCACTCCCTGCGTTCGTTTGTCAACACTGTATACAATATGACCACATTGAGTAAAAAGGCGCTCTAATAAAGAACCAATAGCGCCTTGCCCACCAAGAATGACCACTTTATGGTTACTCACACACTTCCTCCGCCATATGACTAAAACTGAAATATGGCACACTCGCTTTGACCAATGTCTCTTCAAATTCGCCATAAGGATCAGAATGAGCAACAATTGCCCCCCCAATGCCGAATTCAGCACACTCTTGATGTAACACCGCGGTGCGTATCACAATGCTCAATTCCACTTCACCACTGAAAGATAACCATCCAAGCGCACCGGAGTAAACACCACGAGCCGATGACTCTAAAGCATCAATAATCTCCATCGTGCGCTTCTTCGGTGCGCCGGTCATTGATCCTCCTGGAAAACATGCCCGGATAGCCTCTATGGATGACGTTTCTTCACATAATTGACCGCGTATGGTCGAAACCAATTGATGTACAGAAGAGAAGCTCTCAACTTTAAATAATTCAGGTACATGCACACTACCTGGACGACATACCTGATTAAGATCATGGCGCACTAAGTCCACTATCATCAGATTTTCTGCCCTATCCTTAGTAGACTGACTCAATTCCATCTGCAAATGCTGATCATCGGCTGCCGTTTTTCCGCGTGGCCGGGTCCCCTTAATCGGTCTGGATTCAATATTTCTGGCGTCATCAATACGTAAAAACGTTTCTGGTGATGCACTGAGTACAGAAAAATCCCCACAGGCCAGATAAGCGCCATAAGGTACAGGACTGGCATGACGCATACGCCGATAAGCGTCCAATGGATGTCCTGAATAAGTCATCTTGGCCCTATTCGTCAGACAGATTTCATAGGACTCACCATCTGTGATGTATTGGAGTGATTTATGGATTCCATCCATATATTTCTCAGCGCCATATTCCAGACAAATCTTATTTTGATCAACAGCGCCAGGAATAAAGTCAGGTATCACTTCACCGGTATTTTTTGTATTGGTAACGAAAAGTTCCGGTGACCAATGATGTGGCTGCCCTATTGGTGTGATAAAACATTCATAAAGTTTACTCTGCTGATGATCGAAGACAAAAAAATGCGGAGTAAATATTAAGCTGGCATCAGGATGTTCTGAACGATATTTGTTGCTGCCAATTGTCAGCGCCTTTAATTCATATCCTAAATAACCAACAAACCCGCCTTTAAATACCAATGGCATCGATTTTGGTGTCGAAATTGCCACCACATCAAGCAACTGAGACATCAACGAGAAAAAATCTCCCTGAACAATCCTCTCGCCATCAGGACCGATCAAACGCAAATTCTCAGTCTGTACACTGTATTCAAGTCTGACAGCACCTTGTTCATTACCGCTGCCCATCATTGAGAAGCGGGCATTGGGTCTATCAGAATTTTCACTATCAAGCCAGAAAGCATGCGTATCATTGCCATAACGTTGAATAAACAAGGATTCAGGATCGACTATCTCCTTACATTCACGATAATTCAGGTTGAGATCTTGTCTTCCACCTACTGCAAGATAAGCCTCATTGATATCAGTACATATATTCTGAGCGGTAACTTCCTGTTCATTATTCTCTTTATACGTCTCCGCTATCCGCACGAAATTACTGAGTAGCTCACGCCCATATTCAGAATCAATCGATTCAGGATGAAATTGAACCCCCCAGATCGGCCTTTCGGTGTGCTCAATTGCCATGATTAAGCCATCATCAGTCCAGGCAGTACATTTCAGATTGTCGGGCAACCGGGTACATACCAACGAGTGATATCTGACCACTTCAAACTGTTCAGGCAAACCGAGGAACAATCCTTCTCCGGTGTTGCTGATGCGACTACGATAGCCATGTACCGGATTGGGGGCATGTTCTACAACGCCGCCAAATGCCAGGTTAATCCCCTGATGACCGAGACAAATACCCAACAGTGGCACTTTGGCATGTGCAATAACTTCAGCACAGACCCCAAAATCACTGCTTTCAGCCGGATGTCCTGGCCCCGGAGAAAGGACTACCGCATCATATTCGTCTATCGTTAACTCTTCATAAGTCAAAGAATTGGTGACTACGGACGGCACACTGCCCGTCACTTCATACAGATATTGAGCAATGTTTTGCGTAAAGGAATCATAATTATCAATGAGCAGTATTTTCATTATTCTTTACTTTCTCGTGTAACAACTGGTCAATCAGCTCTTCTTCTCGACGGCAAGTCTCTTCAATAACCAGTTGAAATATTGATTCAGTATATTCAGGCCGTAACCCAAAATCGGTTGATTTATCCCGCAACATATTCAATAACGAGGTAATACGTTGTGGCTGCATTATCGGAATATCCTGCCCCGCTTTTACCTCAGCGATTTTCATACAAACTTTCATACGTTCAGAAAGCAGTGCCAAAATCTGCATATTAATAACATCCAAAGATTCCCTGTAAGGTTGTAATATTTCCTGTTTATTTATTATTGCTTGAGTCATATGTTTGATCTTAATCACTGATTCATTTCAATTATCTTCTTTATCGATAAGCGGGTGTCATTTACACCTGTGGAACCACAGCCTGTGGCTCAACCCAATTCAGCCCTTTTTCCCTTATTTCAAATAAGGTATTTGCTAGCTGCTTGATTTCACCTGCCTGATGCTCACTAGAGAAAGCAAAGCGTAACATTGCATTGCCATCCGGGACCAGTGGATAAAATACCGGGAATAATAAGATGCCGTTATCACGCAGCAAACGAGCAGCTTCAAGCCCTTCCGCTTCATTTTCGAATAAAGCGCCGCGAACGGGAGATTGTACACCCGCATTCATCAAACTGTTCTCCATCAGAGAATCAAACAGATTGATGTTGTTCCATAACTGCTCTTGCCGGATGTCTATCTCAAGGCTGAGATGAAGTCTTGCTGAGGCAACGTTAGCGGCCAACATCGGCACCATGATCGAATGACCAAAAACCAGAGGATTCGCTAAGGTACTGATCACTTCGACATCATCGGCACCTGCAACCACCACAAAACCCCCGGCACCACCAAATGCTTTGGATAATGAACCTGCAAGTATGAGGTTGGATGGCAAAATATGGTCAAGTGCAGCAAAAGCATAACCCGCACCATGACGCCCCATAATGGAAATACCATGAGCATCATCTACATAGACATAGCCTCCAGCAGCAGCCAACTGTCGCGTTAATTCTGCAACCGGAATTAAACCATTCATTGAACCAATACCATCAATCAGCAGGATAGGTGTCCGCTGATTCTCCTTACAGTTCTGCAAAGCTTGCTGTACTGACTGCGCATCAGCACTATCAACCCGTGATACCGGTCCGAACTGTTCGAGAATACCGCGTAAAACCTGCATAGAGGCATGAGCAGTTTTATCCATCAACCAATGTACAGGCCGAGAAAGAGGATAGTTAGGTAGAGAGCCACTCCCCAATAACGGCAATACACCAAGATGAACATTACTGGTGGAAGTAAACACCGCAACGGCACCACCTTGATAAATCTCTTCCAGCAGTTTCTCCAATTGCCCCAAATATTGCGGGCGCATCGCTCCACGGGATGATGACAAATGTATCCCTGTTTTAGCCATTGCCTGATTTGCCGCTTCAATTAACGCAGGATGATGTTCTAATCCCAAATAAGAGCAGGAAACAAATTCAGTAAAGACTTTGCCTTCCTCCGTAGTCATTTGCTTACCTTGACGTTCAACCACCGTGAAACTGGTCAAACCTTCGTCGATAGCTTGCGCTAAGGCACCGGTTGTCCGTGACCGACGAATTGTCATCCAGTCCTGCTTATGTTTTACATCCATTATCTAGACTCCAACTGTCTAAGTTCAAATGCGCTTACAACCAACAGTGATTACCGAACTGCCCGTTGTGTCAGAAATATCTTCATCGATAATAGTTCGTACCGAGGAGAAGCCAGCATCTGAAAATAATGCTCTGACACTCTCTCCCTGACTTTCACCATGTTCAATAACTAACCAACCTTCTGATTGCAGTAGCTGTTTAGCTTGTTTGATAATCAACCGTGCTAAGTCAAGCCCATCATCCCCCGAATACACCGATGCATAAGGATGATGTTCCTCCCATTCCGGTAATATTTCCTGCTGTTCTGGCACATAAGGTGGATTAGCTACAATCAACGCTACCGATCCGTTAAATTGAGAAAATGCTTGCCAATCCCGTAAATCTGCTTTTAATGCATCGGCTTTAATTGCCCAATTCGCCAACCGATAGATATTGCGCGTCAGGTATTGAAAAGCCACATCATCATATTCGACACAAGTGACCTTTAAATCCGGGCGACGTTTAGCAATAGCTAAACCGATGGCACCACTACCGGAGCATAAGTCCAGCACCACAGCCCCATGAGGCGCTTGATATTCATTCTCCAGCCATTTATGAATAACTTGACTATGAAGGCGCGGAATAAATACCCCGGTCCCCACTGTCAGAGGCAATCCATCAAAATCCACAGTACCGACAATATGCCCAAGTGGTATTCGGTTACAGCGTTCATGAACCGCAAGCATAAATTCATCACGGGCGCGGTCCTTACAACGTCTTTCCAGATAACGGTCAATCAGGCACGTGAGATCAGTTTCCACATCCCAAACGTCGGCTTCTGACAGTAATTTCCTGGCGTTATCAATGACAACTTGATCTTTCAGCGAAAAACTCATGACCAAGCCTCATAATAACTGCGTAACCGTTCACGCATGGATTGATAAATATGGGAGAAGGCAACCAACTCTGGCGGTGGCGTGAATTGAGGGTGAAGAGACTCAATTAAATTCTGATAATTGCGCATCATCCCTTCATTCAGCAGTGGCAGCCAGTAAGGTTTAATATCCCAACGATATTCGTAACCGGTAGCAAACATTTGTTGAGCAGTCTCTTTCGCCATCACGTCACGGGAGAAGCCGACCAACGGAGGACGAACTGGATTGAAATCATCAAGATTAATGAGTGTATTTTCTACTCCCGTCAAAGCATTAGCCACATAATCCGCTAATAACGGTGATTGATGTAAGCCATCACGGTAAGTCCCGGTCGCCAACCAAAGACCATTCACGCCGCATTCGCCAATCAACGGGAACCCATCAGCCGGGATTGGCCGGTTACCAACCTGAATTGAGAGGATCTCAGCATCATGTAAATTAATATCCAACTGATCTAACGCACAATCCAACAAGAACTGCACATCAGAAATCAGTGCCTGACTGCGTGGTTTTTCAGACAGAATATTGGTCGCGCCAAGATACAGCACACCATCACCACGTGGCACACAATGCAGCCCACAGGCAAAGGCCCGGTTAGGGGTACGGATGACCGAAGTCGGTAATTCTCTGCCTTTCGGCATCTTGACCAGAATGGATACCCCATAGCCAGCAAAGATTGGCGGAATTTGGCGAACAATAGAAGGTATATTTGATAACAGATCCAACGAGTGTGCACCGGCAGCCACGACGACCTTATCTGCCATTAAACGTTCGCCACTCAGCAATTCGACACCGGTAGCTAAACCCTCTTCAATCAACACACACTTAACATTCTCTTCTTTAAGGCTTCCACCTTCAGCCACCAATGCCGCATCCAGCTTTTCCAGCAATAAATGCGAGTTCAGCGCATGCTCATCAGGGATGTACAAAGCACGAAGCGGGCGCACTAAATCGTTGGGCTTTAACCACTCAATTTCACGCGGATCAATGGTTTCATAAGGTGCCGCATAATCGTTTAGGGTTTGTTCGATAGCGTCATAATTGATACTGTCAATCTCTTCCATCCCGGCAGTGTTGAGTATCACGTGAGTGCCTTTAGCCGTGAACAGTGATCGGGTATCACCGGAAGAGTCAGCTAACCGTTGCGCCCAAGCCGGCCAAAGCTCTTTGGAAATACAATCCATATTCAATTTCAACTTACCGTGTTCACTCGCTAATAAACCACTGGTAATTTCGCCAAAACACCCATTCATTGCACCCGCCGCTTTCGAAGCAGCATTAGTTCGATCAGTCTCTCCAACCCTACAAACCGAAAGATTTCTGCTTGCCAGCTCATAGGCGATTGAACCTGCAATTGCCCCGGAACCAACGACAATAAAGTCGTATTTCACTTATTTACTCCTATATGGCCTGTGGCCAATTTATTTTAAATATGTTGTCAATAACGACGGACAAATAATTACCGCCCTCTTATAGTGAGGATATTTTTACTGCTTTACATCAATTGTAAAAAATAACCCTGTATTCATCAGTAATTAAAATGACGAATCACACTCAGATTTACACTAAATTTAAAAACAAATATGCAATGACAAATTATCACATTGGAAATAGTTTCAAGTTATCATCAATTAAATATAATAACCCATGTAAATTAATTTATGAAAATTAAAATTCACAATAAAAACAACAAATTGAACAATGTCATAAAATATCATTTATATTAAATGCATATAATAACCAAAGATATTATTATGTTTGAAATAACATTTGCGAATCAGGGAAGAACAATAATCATCAAATACAAAACTGTCAAATAAATTTAGTCTTATATTATAAATAAAAAAATCATATAAATATTTTCAGTATAAAATAAAAACAATTTATATTTAAATTGTTACGGGGAACAATATTCTAAATACCTTTTATTTTTCAATAAAAAAACAAAAATTCTCAAGAAAGGTGTTTTTTTAAATTTATATTTGCCATCAACTTTCACCAATATAGATAAATGTGAAACATAAGTTATTGTATTGTAATTGATTATTACATTGGTGATTATTTACAACCAACGTGCACATGGTGAACATTCATCTTTCAGATTATTGACTTTTAACGTCTCGACTATCACTGCTGAGTTTTCCTCAGTAATAAAACGAGAAAATTTGTACTGACGGTTTACATGGGAATGGCATTTTGCTACCACCAGAGGGATTTAACCCTGTTTTTAATGTCTTTAATCTTTCGGTGTCGCGTTTTCTATTGACTCCAACGATCCAATTTGTTCAGGTTAAGTTATATGGATTGCCATTTTTCATTCCATTTGAAAGCAAATGGTTATGCAGTTTTCACTCATTAAGATAATGATTAACCACATCTTTATCCCAAGGTGATAAAACAGGTATTAAGAAAATCCGTTTTTAGCTGTCAGTGTGGTTTTAAAATCAGGAAAAAAGAGCAAGTACATCATGTTGTTAACATTATTCACTTTCTCTTTTTACTTTCATTTGCCCTTTTTAGCGATCGTAAACACCTTTTTATCGGTAATGATTCAACTAAGGGTTAAAAAAATCAACATATTATTAATGCCCATTTTTAAAAGGTACAGCGTGATTTTAAAAAGATTATTTATTGTCATATTTAATATATCTATCGGTGATATTATTCTTCGCTTGCTTCACATTTAATTAATCTACCATGATTATTTAAATGTGATAATAAAGAGAAATTAAATTTTTTATATAAAAGGTAGATTTAATTAAATAAGTAAAATTTTTTAATAGAACAGTTAATTACATTTAATCGAAACCCTTCAATCATTAACAGAAAGTTAAAAAGAAATAAGCAAGTAAAAGAATATTACTCATACAGTTTAATATTCAAAATCTTTATTTCCATCATTTTACGCAGCAGACCATTAAAATAATGTCATAAAAAAATGGGTTTTACAGGTTTTACAGGTTTTACAGGTTTTACAGGTTTTACAGGTTTTACAGGTTTTACAGGTTTTACAGGTTTTACAGGTTTTACAGGTTTTACAGGTTTTACAGGTTTTACAGGTTTTACAGGTTTTACAGGTTTTACAGGTTTTACAGGTTTTACAGGTTTTACAGGTTAAAACTATCGTTAAAACTATCGTTAAAACTATCGTTAAAACTATCGTTAAAACTATCGTTAAAACTATCGTTAAAACTATCGTTAAAACTATCGTTAAAACTATCGTTAAAACTATCGTTAAAACTATCGTTAAAACTATCGTTAAAACTATCGTTAAAACTATCGTTAAAACTTTATACCGATTAACCTAAGATTTCAGACAATGATTTTTAATTTTAATAACAGTCTAAAGCCTACCTATTATAACGCCATCAGTGAAAAATTAAAAACAAAAATTGATTTTATTGATGCTTATGCCTCCTGGGGAAAATGGATAAATAAAAACATGAATAAGTTAATCAGATAATTTTTTTCAAAATGAATCGTCTTTAATAACACCTTAAACCAAGGAATAAAATTTTTCATAAACCAATTAAATCATCAATCATGAAAAATCTGAATAACACCCCTTAAAATAAATGATTTAACGGCATACGAATTAGATTACTTTCAGCGTTATTATTTTACATTGATTATATAAAACCGTGATATGCCCTATGGATTTCAAGATGGATCGCGAAGGCAAAACAACGAATCCCCGGGAGCAAACGATGTGACCGAGGTGAGTGAGTGCAGCCAATAAAGAGACAACTTGAAAGATAACGGGTATAGCTTAAACCAGCTTTACACTGTTTTAGCCCATCTAATAACATCTCTTTTTTACTGTTTGATTTAAACCATTCTTATTTTTATACCGTCAGTGTGATTTAACGCTAAAATCAATTTAATATCATTATTTTTACGAGTTGTTTTCACTCGCTGTTAACGGTTAAATACCTGTTGCTTGTTAACTGCTGATTTCTCGCCTAAATGCTGAACCTTCCGCAATCGAACCTGTATTTTTACAGGCGGGACAAAACACGCTGTCACCGATACAAGCAACGGGTTCACCTTGTTTGGTTAATCCTGAACCTGTCAGCACAGTACTGTCCGTTATTGTGGCATCCCCTTTCAGGGTGATTTTTGTTCACACCAATATCAATGACTTTTTGCAGTGGAGGAAATTAACTAAAATTCATGAACACGGAGTAGTGTGCATAGTTATGCATAAGCTTAAAACCGCGTAAAACAGTGTATACGCGGTTTTTTCGAAGATAATAAGTAAAAAGGGCTTTTAGCTGAAATCCGCCCTAAATGGCGTGCAGGCGGTTCTGGCAGCGGATATTATGGTAAATATAAGGCTGTGAGTTGATGCTTCGAGTATGTGTTTCCAGTGATCAGATTTGAGTGATTTCTTATGTTTCTTGTCCCAGTAAAAGACTCATGTCAAAGCCTGTAATCCGAAAGCCTAATTCTCTGTAAAGGCTTATAGCTCGATGATTACCAGGTGATACTCTTAGTTCTAACTCTTGAGCCTTTTCAGTGAGCAGCTCATCTATGAATGCGCGGATAAAATGCTTCCCTATTCCCTTACCCTGAAACTCCGAGAGCAGTATGATGTCTGACAAAAATGCTGAGTTATCTTCAAGGCTAAACCAAATGTAACCCACCGCTTGGCTCTCTAGTTCGTAAATTCGGAAATATTGATTTGGTGTGTTGATTCCTTCTGGCAGAGTAGTTCTAAATGAATGCAATGCTTCTGTAACCGCTTTTTTTCGGCTGTAGAGGTGGTTTTCCATTAGATCTTCAGCATAATCCTCTAAGGACCTCTCCGCCCAAAAATCAAACTCATCGTTTCGCATAGGCCGGTAAGCTACTTGCCTGATTATTTCTCTGTGTTTTGTTACCAAATCGAATCTCTCACTTTCTGTCTGAAGCGTAATTCATGGTTAAGTGCCGTTTTATCGGGGTTGCACGTGGGTAATTGTGATTAATAACTTCAGAGGAAGTTTACCCCTAAGCAGCGGAACTATGGAACTGTTTTTTTGCTTTTGCGAATCAGCGGCTTAGTAGGAGAGCATAAAAATGTGTGGGGCACTTATGCGGCCAAACAGTTAAAGAAGTTTCACCTGGCAACCTAAAGCGTCGCCAAACCAGAGGGTTGACATGGAGGAGAACCACTTAACGGTATAAGTATTCATGGGTCATAATCCGGTTGAATTACCTATTTTACAGCCAAACAACTCAAGTGCCCCACAGAGACTGTAATTTATATTGATATCTTTGCCAGTAGCTCATTAATTTTAGCTGTATGTTCTGGATGAAGTTTTAGATACTTTTCACCCGCTAATCTGACATAGTGATAACAGGTTTCTTCACTGACTGTTATTGTATCTTCATCAGTTGGCGGATAACCAACAGCAAACTGAACACCTTCAAAATATTCATCTTCACTATTCACGTCAGGGAAAAAGCAATATACACCATCTAACATAAAAGATTCTTTTTGAGCAATATTTTCTACGGCATCTAAAAAATGCTCGTCATTATACATAAGGTCAAAATAGCTTTTTATGATCCAGTCAAAATTAGCATGATCATAAGGTAGCTCAAATAAAAATTTCATTTATTATGTCCTATTTTGGATGGAAATTACTTATCCCACCTGTCTTATTATCAATATATACCCGTAATCATTGAAGATGCTTGATTTTATCCGAAATGGAGATCATTATCCTCGCTATGAAAATATTTATTACATCAGAACAAAAAATCAAACTTGAACGCCTTCACGACACCACTCGCGATGGTCAGGTACGA